>CAZVLI010000083.1:0-9798 GCA_964627965.1 uncultured Rhodospirillales bacterium | reverse complement strand
GCCCTCGCCGGAGTTGGAGCGCCCGCCGATGCGGTTCATGGCGATGGCCAGCGTGGTGTGCGCTTCCCAGGAGATCGAGCCGAACGACATCGCGCCGGTGGCGAAGCGCTTGGCGATCTCCGAGGCCGGCTCGACCTCCTCCAGCGGGATCGGCTCGTCGGCGAAATTCAGCTCGAACAGGCCGCGCAGGTTACGCAGCTTCTTGTCCTGCTCGTTCATCCGCCGGGCGAAGGCGTCGTACTTCTTGCGGTCGCCCGAACGCGACGCGTGCTGCAGCAGGCCGACGGTCTCCGGCGTCCAGGCATGCTCCTCGCCACGCAGGCGGTACTGCAGCTCGCCGCCGACATCGAGCGCGTTGCGGAACAGCAGCGCGTCGGAATAGGCGACGCGATGCCGGCGCATGGTCTCCTCGGCGACCTCGTCCAGCCCGATGCCGCCGACCGCGGACGTCGTGCCGGTGAAGTAGCGGTCCAGCAGTTCCGCGGACAGGCCGACGGCGTCGAAGATCTGCGCGCCACAATAGGACTGGTAGGTGGAGATGCCCATCTTGGACATCACCTTCAGGATGCCCTTGCCGACCGCCTTGATGTAGTGCTCGTAGAGGTCGTCCTCGGGCAGCGGCTCAGGCAGGTTCGCCGCCAGGTGCGACAGCGTGTCGAACGCCAGGTACGGGTTGATCGCCTCCGCGCCGTAGCCGGCGAGCAGGCAGAAGTCGTGCACCTGCCGCGCCTCGCCGGTCTCGACCACCAAGCCGACCTCGGTGCGCAGACCGGTGCGGATCAGGTGATGGTGCACGCCGGCGGTGGCCAGCAGCGACGGGATCGCGACGTTGCTGGCGTCGGCCGCCCGGTCCGACAGGACCAGGATGTTGTAGCCGTCGCCGACGGCCGCCTCGGCCTCGCGGAACAAGCGCTCCAGCGCGTGCGCCATGCCGCCCGGCCCCTCGCTGGCCGGGAAAGTGATGTCCAGCGTGTGCGTGCGGAACGCGCGGTCGACGTGGTTCTCGATCTGCCGGATGCGCTCCAGGTCCAGGTTGGACAGGATCGGCTGGCGCACTTCCAGGCGCTTCTGCGCGCCGCCGTCGTCCAGCGCCAGCAGGTTCGGGCGCGGGCCGATCAGCGACACCAGCGACATCACCAGCTCCTCGCGGATCGGGTCGATCGGCGGGTTGGTGACCTGCGCGAAACATTGCTTGAAGTAGTCGAACAGCAGCTTCGGCCGGTCCGACAGCACCGCGATCGGCGTGTCGCGACCCATCGAGCCGATCGGGTCCTGGCCGGTCAGCCCCATCGGCAGCAGGAAGGCGCGCAGATCTTCCTGGCTGTAGCCGAAGGCCTGCTGGCGACGCAGCAGCGTCTGCGGGTCCGGCGGCATCGCGCCAACCTCGGAGGGCAGGTCCTCCAGCATGATCTGGGTCTCGTCCAGCCACTGCTGGTAAGGCTTGGCGGTGGCCAGCGACGCCTTCACCTCGGCGTCGTCGATGATCCGGCCCTGCTCCAGGTCGATCAGGAACATCTTGCCCGGCTGCAGCCGCCACTTCTGCACGATCTTGTCTTCCGGGATCGGCAGCACGCCGACCTCGGAGGCCAGCACCACGATGTCGTCGTCGGTGACCACGTAGCGCGCCGGGCGCAGGCCATTGCGGTCCAGCGTGGCGCCGATCTGGCGGCCGTCGGTAAAGGCGACGCCGGCCGGGCCATCCCACGGCTCCATCAGCGCGGCGTGGTACTCGTAGAAGGCCCGCCGGTCCTCGTCCATCAGCGGGTTGTCCTTCCACGCCTCCGGAATCATCATCATCAGCGCGTGGCTGAGCGAATAGCCGCCGGCGACCAGCAGTTCGAAGGCGTTGTCGAAGGTGGCGGAGTCGGACGAGCCGTCGCCGATCAGCGGCCACAGCTTCTCCAGGTCGTCGCCCAGGATCGTCGACGACATCGCGTGCCGGCGCGCCAGCATCCAGTTGATGTTGCCGCGCACCGTGTTGATCTCGCCGTTGTGGCACAGGAACCGGAACGGCTGCGCCAGCTTCCACGACGGGAAGGTGTTGGTGGAGAAACGCTGGTGCACCAGCGCCAGCGCGCTCTCGGTGCGCTCGTCGTTCAGGTCGAGGTAGTACTTCGACAGGTTCGGCGCCAGCACCATGCCCTTGTAGACGATGGTGCGCGACGACATCGACGGGATGTAGAAGTCGCCGCGGCCGGGGATGTCATGGTCCCACAGCGCGTGGTGCGACAGCTTGCGGATCACGAACAGCTTGCGCTCGAAGGCGTTCTGGTCCGCCGTATCCGGGCCGCGGCCGACGAACACCTGGCGGATCACCGGCTCGTCCGGCTTCACGCTCTCGCCCAGGCAGTCGTTGTCGACCGGCACGTCGCGCCAGCCGAGCAGGACCTGGCCCTCGGCGGTGACCGTGCTCTCGATCGCCTGCACGCAGCGGTTTAGCGTCTCCGGGTTACGCGGCAGGAACACCATGCCGACGGCGTAGTCGCCCGCCGCGGGCAACTCGAAGCCGAGCCGCGCGGACTCCTCGCGCATCAGCCGGTCGGGCATCTGGATCATGATGCCGGCGCCGTCGCCGGCCATCGGGTCGGCGCCGACCGCGCCGCGGTGGTCCAGGTTCACCAGGATCTGCAGGCCCTGGCGGACGATCTCGTGACTTTTGCGGTTCTTGATGTTGGCGACGAAGCCGATACCGCAATTGTCGTGCTCACGCTGGGGATCGTAGAGCCCCTGCGGCGGCGGCATGTTGCTGGTATTCATCATCGTCATCCCTCACTCTGCCATCGGCGTCGTGCCCGGCGGCCGGGTTGCAGGCACGCTGAACGGCAGTCGAGTCAATCGGGTGACCCGGCTGCCGCTCCCCGCATCATGCTGCAATTGGCGGCGCCAGACGCCAGACGTCCACGGTCGGGCATTAGTTGATCGGTGATTGCCGGTTATGGCAAGACCAACCGATATCGCCCTCGGATATCCGGTCCGTGGCCGGGAATATACACGAAACCGGCCGACCTTTGTAGATGGTGCGTGAGGGCGCAAGAATCTGCTCTCCGGAGACAAGCCGGAGAAGTCAAAAGGCTATGTTTTCATGCACTTAAGTCTGCCGGCGAGGATCTCCGGCGTCGCGTTTCAGCCCTCCGCCGCCAATGCCTTGTCCACCGCCTGCTGGATCTCGTCGGCCGTAAACGGCTTCGAGACGACGTCGTGGATCAGGCTTTCCATGTTGTACGCGCGCCGCTTGGCCTCGGCGTAGCCGGTCATCATCAGGATCCGCATGGCGGGGTAGTCGCGCCCGGCTTTCAGCGCCAGCGCGATGCCGTCCATCACCGGCATCACGATGTCGGTCAGCAGCAGGTCGAACTCGGCTCTATCCAGCTTCTCCAGCGCCTGGGCGCCGTCGACCGCCCCGTCCACTTCATGCCCCTGGAGCTGCAACGCGCGCATCACGAAGCTGCGCACCGCGTCGGTATCCTCGGCGACCAGGATGCGCGCCATCAACCGGCCCCCTCGGAGTCGTCCTGCTGTACGACGCCGATATAGGGCAGCTCGCGGTAGTAATGCGCGTAGTCCAGGCCATAGCCGACCACGAACAGGTCCGGCGTGCGGAACCCGACATAGCGGGCGTCGATCTCCGCCTTGCGTTTGCCCGGCTTCTCCAGCAGGACGCAGAGCTCGACCTGCGCCGCGCCGTGATCGAGCAGGCGTTGGCGCGCGAAGGCCAGCGTGCGGCCGCTCTCCAGGATGTCGTCGACCAGCAGCACCGGCCGGCCGGTCACGTCGTCGGTGATGTCGCGCAGCACCTGGACCTGGCCGGAGCTTTCGGTGCCGGTGCCGTAGCTCGACAGCATCATGAAGTCGATGCGCGGATGGACGCCGCGGCCGTGCAGCGCCCGCATCAGGTCGGCGCTGAACACGAAACTGCCCTTCAGGACCGAGACGATGGTGGGTTCTGTGCCAATGTCGGCGGCGATCGCCTCGGCCAGCTCGGCAACCCGGTTGGCGATGACGCCCGCCGAGTACAACACCTCCACCTGGGCCGAAGGCCGTGCCATGATTCAGTTCACGGCGAACCGCACCGCGAGGCTCTTCGCGGCCTCCGGCGGGTTCGGCAGCCGGGTGGAGAAACGAACTGTCCCGGCCGGTTCCAGCTCCGGCTTCGCCAGCGTGACGGTCCAGAAATAGATTTCCTTGCCGTTCGCATCGGTCAGCGCCACGCGCAGCCGGGGCAGGGGCTTCGGCTGCACCGCGTCGTTGATCACATCGCCGCTGACCAGCAGGACGCGCTGTCCTGAGTCGATGGCGCGTTCCGACGTGACGTTCTGGATCGACAGGCCGAACATCGCCGGTTCGACCACGTCCAGCTTGGCCATCTGATAGGCCCGCGCGGCGGGCGGCCAGAAATCGACGATCTGCTGCCGCAGGACCACGGCGGCGGCACCCAAGCCGACCAACACCAGCAGGAGCGCGACCCAACCGAGCCACCCGCCGCGGCGCCGGGCCGGTTCCTCGTCCTCGAGATCGTCCTCGTCGTCCGCCTCGTCGTCGTCCTCGCCGGCGAGCTTGCCGGCCATCTCCGCGACGTCGTCCTCGTCGTCCAGGTCGTCGGCGCCGTCGAGGTCGTCGACCTCGAGATCCTCGCCCAACGGCTCCTCGTCATAGGCCGGGGTGGCGAAGGGATCGTCGTCGTCGTCGATCTCCGGCTTCGGCGCGCGCTCGCGCGGTGGCGGTGCCGGTTCCTGGCGCCAGCTGTGGGCGCAACGCGCGCAACGTACCTTGCGTCCGTTCGGTCCGATCTTGTCGTCCGGCACGAAGAACTGCGTTGCGCATTCGGGACAGGTGATAATCATCGACGGGCTTTGGCGGCGAGTCGTTGCAATTCAGACTCGCAAATGTTCGCCGGCATTACCAGCAAGTTGCACGCGTCAGGCCGGCAGCTCGCGGCCGATGGCCAGGTACTTCTCGCGCCGCTGTTGCAGCAGGCTCGCCGCGTCCTGCGCCGAAAGTTCCTCCAGCGCCGCCGCCACCGCCTCGCCCAGCGCCGCGATCGCGGCCGCCGGCTCCCGGTGCGCGCCGCCCAGCGGCTCCGCGACCACCTTGTCGATCAGCTTCAGGTCGAGCAGGTCCTGCGCCGTCAGCTTCAGCGCCTCCGCCGCCGTCTGTGCCTCGTCGGACGTCCGCCACAGGATCGAGGCGCAGCCCTCCGGCGAGATCACCGAGTAGACCGCGTGTTCCAGCATCAGCACCCGGTCGCCGGTGGCCAGCGCCACCGCGCCCCCCGAGCCGCCCTCGCCGACGATGCAGGCGACCAGCGGCACGCCGATTTCCAGGCAGGTCTCGGTCGACCGGGCGATCGCCTCGGCCTGGCCGCGCTCTTCGGCCCCGACACCGGGGTAGGCGCCGGACGTATCGACGATGGTGACGACCGGCAGCTTGAACCGCGCCGCCAGTTGCATCAGCCGGATCGCCTTGCGGTAGCCCTCGGGCCGCGCCATGCCGACATTGTGCGCCACCCGGCTTTCGGTATCGCGGCCCTTCTCGTGCCCGATCAGCATCACCGTCTGGCCACGGAACCGGCCGATGCCGCCAGTGATCGCCTTGTCCTCGCCGAAGGCACGGTCGCCGGCCAGCGGCGTGAAGTCGGTGAACAGCGCCTCGACATAGTCCGACAGCCGCGGCCGCGCCGGATGCCGCGCGACCTGCGTCTTCTGCCATGGCGACAGCTTGGCGTAGGTCTCTTTCAGGAGCTCCTCGGCCTTGCCCTGGAGCTTGGCGACCTCGTCCTCGATATCGAGGTTGATCTCGCTCGTATCGCCTTCGGGCTGCGCCTGGCCGTTCAGCTGGCGCAGCTCGACGATCTTGTTCTCCAGCTCGGCGATCGGCCGCTCGAAGTCGAGATAGGCCCGCATCCCGGCCGCCGGCCGGTTCGCCTCCTGCCCGTCCGCCTGCGCCATGGCGCTCAGTCGCTTTCCGAGCCGCGCAGCGGATGGTTCTCGCGGACCAGTCGCGACATCCGATCCTTCAGCACGTGGGTGTAGATCTGCGTCGTCGAGATATCGGCGTGGCCCAGCATCTTCTGCACCACCCGCAGGTCGGCGCCGTGGGCCAGCATGTGGCTGGCGAAGGCGTGCCGAAGCGTGTGCGGCGAAACCTTGGTGGTGTCGATGTTGGCCGCCTGCGCCAGCTCCTTCAGCAGTTGCGAGAACCGCTGACGGGTCAGGTGGCCGCCGCGCGAGCGCGACGGGAACAGCCACTTGTCGTCGATCGGGCGGCGCACGAAGCGGCCCCGGATCTCGCGATAGGCGGTCAGCGCCTCGCGCGCCGGCTCGCTCAGCGGGACCACGCGCTCGCGCCCGCCCTTGCCCTTCACCACCAGCGTCGGCCGATCGGTGGCGGCGGCCGCCAGCGGCAGCGTCACCAGCTCGGAGACCCGCATGCCGGTGGCGTATAGCACCTCCATCAGGCAGACCAGCCGGCGACCTTCGGCGCTGTCGCCGACCTCGCGCGCGGCGCGCAGCAGGGCATCGACCTCGGCCTCGGAGAGCAGCTTCGGCAGCGGCCGCTCGCGGCGCGGCGAGTCGACCGTCGCGGTGGGATCGTCGGTGCGAATGCCCTCGGCGTAGAGAAACCGGTAGAACTGGCGCAGCGCCGACAGTCGTCGGGCGGCCGTCGTCGTCGCCATGCCGTCCTGGTGCAGGCGCGCCAGGTAGTCGCGAATGTCCTCATCCGTCGCCTGGGCCAGCGGGCCGGCCAGGAACTCGCCGAAATGGGTCAGATCGCGTCGATAGGAATCGAGCGTGTTGCGGGCGGCGCCACGCTCGGCAGAGAGCATCTCGAGGAAGCGTTCGACCTGTAACTCATTGTCAGACATAACTCTTTCAGCACCTCTCAAAAGCCCCGCGCGAGCAGCGCCTCGACCAGAAGACCGCGCGCCGCTGCGCCGAGACCGACTCGGTTCAATCCATCCGCCGCCGCCACGACGGTACTCATGTGACGTCCGGCGGCGCCGTCGTCACCCAGCGCTACCAGCGCCAGCAAGACGGTTTCGCCACTGCGGGCCGCCATCGCGGCCTCGCCCAGCGCTGCCAGCAGCAGCCCGGACGCCCCCGGTCGGTTCTCCGACGGGGCCGTCGCGGCGACCGGCCAAAGCGCCGCCTCATGGGCCGGCTGACCGGTGACGCCAAGTCCGGCCAGCAGCGCTTGCGCGCGCGTGAACCGGTCGACGGCGTCCTCTTCTTGGCGGACCTGCCACCACGTGTCTAGCGTTTCTTCCGCATAGCCGACCCGCGCGGCATCGTCCGCTATGACCAACAATGGCCATAATTCGAGCACCGCCGCCAGTGCCACAGTGTCGCGGTTGCCGGCGGCGATTGCCGCGGTGCGGAACCAGGTCAGCGCGAAATCGATCTCGCCGGCGGCCACCAGCGCCCGCCCGGCGTCCCGCGCGAACCAGCTCAAGCCGCCGGACGGTGTGAACTCGCGCAGCTGCGGCAGGTACATGCGGGCCAGCAGCGGCAGCCGCCCCTGCCGCTCCGCCGCCGCCAACGCGAGCTGCATCATCTTCGCCCGCGCCTCGGTCTCAGGTTGTTCCAGCACCGCCTGGTAGAGCAGGGCGTTGGTGGTCGGGCCGGGTTCGCCGCGCGCGACGTCCTCGGCGCTGCCCAGATCGCCGGCGGAGAAGGTGATACCGCGATAGACCAGGGCCAACGCGGCCGGGGTCATGGCGCCGACGGCCGCCGCGCGCTCCGCCGCCATCAGTCGCACGTCGACATCGGCCGACGGGTGCAGCGCCAGCACCGACCAGATCGCCGGGCCGGCGCCGTCCAGGATGTCGGCCGGCGGCTTCAACCCGGCCTTGCGCAGCATCGCCATGTGCAGCGGTCGCGGCGACGGCAGGCTCTTCGGTGCCTCCGCCTTGCCGCCCATGACCGCCGGCAGCAGGGAGAAGTAGACGGTGTCCTCCACGCCCAGCTCGCGCATCAGGTCGATGTTGAAGTCGACCTGCGCGCGCTCGCCCTCCAGCGCCAGACAGTAGGTCGACAGTTGCTGCCAGTAGCCGTCCTCGGCCGATGCCAACCGCGCCTGCGCGATGGCGCAGGCCGGGCCGTCGTCTCCCTTCAGCAGCCAGGCTTCGGCCACCGCGCGGGCGCCCGTCTCACTGGCCTTGGCCGGTTCCATCGCGCCGCGTTCGGCCAGTGCGAGCACCTGCTCGATCAGCCCGCCGGCCATCAGGCGTTCCAGCCTGGCGCCGAACAGGTCGCCGGTCGCTTCGCCCTCGGCGCTCGCCGGCGGGCTCGCGGCCGACAGCAGCAGGCGCCGGACCAGCCCGGCCTGGGTCGCCGAACTCGACAGCATCGGCAACCGCGGCACCATGGCGTCGATCAGCTGCCGCCGGCTGCCCAGCCACATGGTCTCGCCGAGGCCGCCGTCGACCCCGCTCAGCAGGCCGACGCCGCCGCGGTCGAAACGGTCCAGCGTCTCCACCTGGATGCCGCCCGGTGTTGGCGCCTTGGGGGTATCGGGAGCCACCGGCTGCGGCGCGCCGGGGTTGGTTGTCGTCGGCGGTGGCAGCGGCTGCTGCTGGAACAGCGGCACAGGCTTGCCGGACGGCGCCGTCGTCTGCGCCACGGCGGGCGCGGCGGCAACGGTCACGAGCCAGGTCAGGGCAACGGCGAACGCGCCCTGGCTACTCCTTGAACCGATCATTGGGGATCACGATCTCGACGCTCTTGCGCGGCGCGGCGGTATCGACGAAGGCGAGATAGCCGGCGCCGCCCGCGAGGCCGAGCACGATCAGAACCAGAAACAGGCGAATGACGATCTTCATGCCGGCCGACCTTAGCATGCGGGCGGCGCCGCCACGACAGGCTGACGCGCGGCACCGCCAATGGCGTCACGAACGGGGCGACTCAGGGTGCGTTGGCAGGGTATGCTAGCGCGAATTGTGGCGGAACTTCGGCACCACGCCGTGACCTGGGTGTGCTATTCCCTGGCGAGGCGGTGCCGTCGGGCGCCGATGACCAGTCGACCGGATGAGCACGTCCAGCCTTCTCGAACTGCAGCGCCCCATTGTGATGGTCGGATTGATGGGTGCCGGCAAGAGTTCGGTCGGACGTCGACTGGCGCAACGCCTGGGGTTGCCCTTCGTCGATGCCGACGACGAGATCGAGGCCGCCGCCGGCTGCACGATTCCGGACTTCTTCACCCGTTTCGGCGAGGACGAGTTTCGTCGCGGCGAGGAAAGGGTGATCTGTCGCCTGCTGGAGGGCCCGCCGCAGGTCGTGGCGACGGGCGGCGGCGCCTTCATGAGCGAGCTGACGCGCGAGAAAGTGAAGCAGAAGGCGATATCGATCTGGCTACGCGCCGAGCTCGACGTGCTGCTGCGCCGGGTCAAGCGGCGCAACAACCGGCCGCTGCTCGCCGGCAAGGACCAGCGCCAGGTCCTGCGCGAACTGATGGACGTGCGCTATCCGGTCTATGCCGAGGCCGATGTGGTGGTGGACAGCGGCGAGGGGCCGCACGAGGACGTGGTGGAACGTATCGTCGCCGAACTTGAGAAGCGCTGCGGCCCGGCCGCGGCCGAGGCGCCATGAGCGCGGCTGAGATGACCCGCGTGCCGGTGCCGGTCGGCGCCGGTTACGACATCCTGATCGGGCCGGATCTGCTGGCGCGTGCCGGTGCCGAGATTGCCGCGCGCGGCGTGAAACGGGTCGCCGTGGTCACCGACGAGACGGTCGCCGCGTCCTGGCTCGAACCGTTGTGTGCCGGGCTCGATGCCGGTGGCGTGGCGCATGCCGAGATCGTCCT
>CAZVLI010000082.1:0-9814 GCA_964627965.1 uncultured Rhodospirillales bacterium | reverse complement strand
ATCGCACATGCCGGCTACGAGGACTCGCTGGTCGCCGGCCGCACGCTACAGAGCGCCATCCAGAACCTGATCGACACGCCCTCGCAGGCCGCGCTGGACGGTACCCGCGCCGCCTGGATCGCCGCCCGCGTGCCCTACATGCAGACCGAGGCGTTCCGCTTCGGCAATGCCGTGGTTGACGACTGGAAGGGCAAGGTGAACGCCTGGCCGCTCGACGAGGGTCTGATCGACTATGTCGACGCCGGCTACGGAACCACGTCTGAAGAGAACCCGGTCTACGCCGCGAACGTCGTTGCCAACACCAGCCTCAAGGTGGCGGGCAAGCAAGTCGACGCCTCCAACATCACCAAGGCGCTGCTGCAGGACACGCTACACGAGTTCGCCGAGGTGGAGGCCAACGTCGCCACCGGCTATCACGCGGTGGAGTTCCTGCTCTGGGGTCAGGACTTGAACGGCACCGGCCCGGGCGCCGGCAACCGGCCGTGGACGGACTATGCCAAGGGCGGCGTCTGCACCAACGGCAACTGCGACCGGCGCGCGGCCTATCTCGCCACCGCCATGGCGCTGACGCTCGACGACCTGGCGTGGATCGTGGCGCAGTGGGCGCCCGGCGGCGAGGCGCGCGAGGCGCTGGTCAATGGCGACGCGGATACCGGCCTGGCGACGATGCTGACCGGGCTGGGCAGCCTCTCCTACGGCGAGCTCGCCGGCGAGCGGATGAAGCTCGGCCTGCTGCTGCACGACCCGGAGGAGGAGCACGACTGCTTCTCCGACAACACCCACAACAGCCACTACTACGACGTCATCGGCATGCTGAACGTCTACAGCGGCACCTACACGCGCATCGACGGCCGCAAGGTCATGGGACCGGCCCTGGCGCACCTGGCCGCGGAAGCCGATGCCGACGCCAACGCCACCTTGGTCAACGCCCTGCACGCCAGCGAGACGGCCTTCGGGGCGATGAAGACCCGCGCGGAAACCACCGAGGCCTATGACCAGATGATCGGCGCCGACAACGCGGCCGGCAACGCGGTGGTGCAGGCCGCGATCGACGCGCTGACCGTGCAGACCAAGGCGATCGAAGGTGTGGTCGCCGCGCTCGGCCTGTCGCCCATCGCCTTCGAGGGCTCCGACAGCCTGGATAACCCAGAGGCGGTCTTCAAGTAGGACCGTCCGTCATCGGGAGGCTCGGACCGTGCGTCTGCGCTCATTCGCGTTCATCTGCCTGACCCTGTTCGTCACCGCGCCCGCCGGCGCGGCCGACGAACAGGCGCGGATCGCGGCGGTCACCCGCCCGACCACCGACTTCACCAAGGCCGAGCCCTACGAGACCCGTCCTGGCGGTGCCGCCACGTCCTTCGCCGCCGCCAACCGCGGCGCCTTCTCGCAGGCGTCGGCCAACATGAGCTTCGAGCGCGAGCTCGACTTCAAGGTCGGCAACGGCATCTTCCGCAAGGTCTGGGTATCGGCCCCCAGCTCGACCGCCAGCTCCGACGGCCTGGGACCGCTCTACAATGCCCGCGCCTGTCAGCGCTGCCACCTGAAGGACGGGCGCGGCCGGCCGCCGGCGCCAGGCGAGACCGCGATCTCGATGTTCCTGCGCCTGTCGATCCCACCGCGCGACGACGACGAACGGACGCTTCTGGCCAGCTTCCGGCAGGCGGTGATCCCGGAACCGACATACGGCGGTCAGTTGCAGAACTTCGCGATCAAGGGGCTCGCCGGCGAGGCCCGCATGACCATTGCGTACACCGAAGAGCCGGTGACTCTGGCCGGCGGCGAAGTCGTGCATCTACGCCGGCCGACCTACGGCGTCGCCGACCTGAACTACGGACCGATGCACCACGAGACGATGTTCTCGCCGCGCGTCGCGCCGCCGATGATCGGCATGGGGCTGCTGGAGGCGATCCGCGACGAGGACATCCTGGCGCTGGCCGACCCCGACGACGCAGACGGTGACGGTATCTCCGGCCGCGCGAACCAAGCCTGGAGCGACGAGCATGGCGAGGTGATGCTCGCGCGCTTCGGCTGGAAGGCCGGCCAACCGACGGTGGCGCAGCAATCGGCCGGCGCTTTCGGCGGCGACGTCGGCATCTCGACCCCGCTCTACCCGACGCCGGCCGGCGGTTGCACCGAGGCGCAGGCCGCATGCCTGGAGGCCCCGCACGGCGGCATCGTCGAAGCGACGGCGGAGATGATGGACCGCGTGGTCTTCTACAGCCGCAACCTCGCGGTGCCGGCCCGCCGCGATGTCGACGACCCGACCGTGCTGAAGGGCAAGAAGCTGTTCTACGAGGCCGGCTGCATCGGCTGCCACCGGCCGAAATTCGTCACCCGCCGCGACAGCATCGGCCCGGAGCAGTCGTTCCAGCTGATCTGGCCGTACACCGACCTGCTGCTCCACGACATGGGCGACGGGCTGGCCGACAACCGGCCGGAGGGTGCCGCCGACGGACGCGAGTGGCGCACCGCGCCGCTGTGGGGCCTGGGCCTGACCGAGGCGGTCAGTGGCCACACCTTCCTGCTGCACGACGGCCGCGCCCGCAACGTGCTGGAAGCGATCCTGTGGCACGGCGGCGAGGCGGAAGCGTCGCGCGACAAGGTCGTCGAGATGAGCAAGGCCGAGCGCGACACCCTGCTCGCCTTCCTGAACTCGCTATAGGACCGTCATGATCCGCCTCACCACTCTCTTCGTCGCCCTCGTGGTCGCAAGCGCGGCACGCGCCGACGTCGACGTGCCAGAAGCGGCCTATGCCGAGGTCAATGCCGCCCTGGTGCGACACCACATCGCGCCGCGCTACGAACACCTGGCGACGGCCGCAGCCGACTTCGATGCCGCCATCGCCTGCGACGACGGCGTGGCGCGCGACCGCGCCGCCTTGCGGCCAAGCTACGACGCCGTGATGGATGCCTGGATGGCAGTCCGGCACATCCGGTTCGGGCCGGTGCGGCTCTTCATGCGCAACTACCGGCTCTACTTCTGGCCCGAGGCGCGCGGCAAGATCGCCGGCGCGGTCGACGAGATCCTCGCCGCCGACGATCCCGCTCGGTTCGAGGACGACCGCTTCGCCAGCGCCTCGGTCGCGGTGCAGGGCCTGCCGGCCGTCGAGGTGCTGCTGTTCGCCGACCGCAAGTCCGGCCCGAACGACTGCGCGCTGCTGCGGGCCATCGCCGGGAACATGCGCGCGATCGCCGACGACACCGCCGCCGGCTGGCGCGAAGCGGACGAACTCGGCCCGACGCCATCGGACGCCGCGCTGACCCTGTTCCGCGACCTGCACGACAGCCTGCAACTGATCG
The DNA here is from genome assembly GCA_964627965.1 of uncultured Rhodospirillales bacterium. Taxonomy (GTDB): domain Bacteria; phylum Pseudomonadota; class Alphaproteobacteria; genus JAVKFY01. The sequence continues at coordinate 6,514 of CAZVLI010000082.1, read as the reverse complement.
CCGCCGTGAAGCTGAAGCCGGTGCTGGCCAAGCCGCGCCTCGCCGAGTCGGGCCTGAGCGGGCGCAGCGTCCGCAACATCGCCGTCAACCTCGAGGCGCTGCAGGCGATGTACCTGGGCGAAGGCGGCGCGGGCCTCGGCAAGATCGTGCGCGAGCATGGCCAGGACGCGACGCTCGACCCGCTGATGCGCCGCGCCTTCGCGCAAACCATCGCCACCGCGCGGTCCATCGACGTGCCTATCGCCACCGCCGTCGCCGACCCAGTGCAGCGCGCGAAGCTCGACAAACTGACGACGGAGGTCCTGGCATTGAAGCAGATCGTGCGCACGCGTCTGGCCGCGGCGCTGGGCCTTGCCGTGGGGTTCAACGCGCTCGATGGCGATTAGCCGCCGCCACCTGCTGGGCTTCGCCCTGGCCGCGGCGTGGCCAGGTGTCGTCGCAGCGCGCATCGCGCCGCTCTACCTCGCCGCCCGTCGCGACGAGACCGGCCAGCACCGCCTCGCCGCCTTCGACGTGTTCGGTCGCGCCCGCTTCGACATCGCCATTCCGGAGCGCGCGCACGGCCTCGCCGTGCATCCGGCCGGAACGCTGGCAGTGCTGTTCGCCCGACGCCCAGGCCGCCGTGCCTGGGTCGTCGACCTCGCAGCCGGACGGATCGTGCGCGAGATCGCCGCCATACCCGGCCGCCACTTCTACGGCCACGGTGCGTTCGACGCAGCCGGACAACGTCTGTTCGCGACGGAGAACGACTACGACGCGGGGCGCGGCGTGATCGGCGTCTACGACACGGGCTTCCGACGCGTCGACGAGTGGGACTCCGGCGGCATCGGCCCGCACGAAATCCGCCGGCTGAGCGACGGCGACCTGGTCGTCGCGAACGGCGGCATCCTCACCCACCCCGACCTGCCGCGAACCAAGCTGAACCTGCCGACGATGGCGCCGAACCTGACCTATCTCGCCGCCGGCGACGGCCGCGTGCTGGAGACTGCCCGTCTGGCGCCGGCGCGGCACCTTCTCAGCATCCGTCACCTGAGCCGGCGCGGCGACGACACCATTGTCGTGGCGCTGCAGCATGAAGGTCCGGCCGACGCCGAGGTGCCGTTGCTCGCGTTGCACCGCCGTGGCGAGGCGCTACGCCCCATGCAGATGCCGACGGGCCTTGCCCCCGCCATGCGCGGCTATGTCGGCTCGGTCGCCTTCGATGTAAGCGGCACCTACGTGGCCGCGACCGCACCACGCGGGAACCTGCTCGGCATCTGGGAGGCCGAGCGCGGCGTTCATCTGAAGACGGTGCCGATGGATGACGTCTGCGGCCTTGCCGCCCTGCCCGGCATCGGGCGCTTTCTGGCGACGAGCGGAACCGGCTCGATGGCCGACGTCGACATCCGAGCGACCCGAACTCGTGCGGTTCATGCGACGATCCTCGGCGCCTGCCACTGGGACAATCACGTCGCCCTCGTCCCGGCATAGCAGCCAATGCAGACCGGAATTTCAATCTTTGCATTGTTATATAGTTACATTACAGTCGCCATGACGCTCACTTGACACGATCACTTTTGCGATCCATTCTCAACATCAGCAGCGCCGTCCGGCGCCCTTCTCTCGAAGAACACAAAACATGCGGAAGAACCTCCTGGGCACCACGGCCCTGGTGCTGGCGATGGGCTTTGCCGGCGGGGCCGTGGCGGCCGACAAGATCAGCCTGAGCCTGGAGGGCTACTACACCTTCTTCGGTGTCGTCGCCGACCAGGACGACGGCACCGGCGAGCCGGGCGCGGGTCTGCGTGAACACGGCGTCGCACGCGAGAGCGAGGTCGGGTTCATCGGCGAGACGACGCTGGACAACGGCATCACCGTCGGCGTCGACGTGCAGCTCCAGGGCGAGACCGTCGGCGACCAGATCGACGAGTCCTACATCTTCTTCGAGGGCGCCTTCGGCCGCATCCAGCTCGGCTCGGAAGACCCGGCCTCGGACGAGATGTTCTATGGCGCGCCGACCCCGATCGCGGAGAACGGCGTCAACTCGCCGACCTTCTTCCACGCCGCGGCCGGCGCCAATGCGGTCGGCAGCTCGGGCACCTTCGTCAACCTGACCAGCGACTCCGACAAGATCACCTACTTCACGCCGCGCTTCCACGGCTTCCAGCTCGGTGTCTCCTACACGCCGGACAACACCGAGGAACTGGGCTTCGCGCTGCGTCCGGAGAACACCCCGGCCGGCGCCACGCCGCAGCAGTCGGAAGTGTTCGAGGGCGCGATCAACTGGGTCGGCGATATCGGCGACGTCGCGCTCGGCGTCTATGTCGGCTACAGCACCGCGGACCTTGAGGGCGCGGCGGCGGGCACCGGTCCGCTGGTCGGTTTCGAAGACCAGGAGATGTGGGGCTTCGGCGGCTCGTTCGAGTATATGGGCTTCACCTTCGGTGCCTCCTACCGCTGGACCGACCAGGGCTTGTCCGGCTCCAACACGGACCGCTGGGACGGCAATGTCGGCCTGACCTACGCGTGGGGCGACTGGTCGTTCGGCGCCGCCTACGCGCACGCCGAGGTCGAGGTCGGCGCGGGCGCCGGCGAGGACGAGATGGACCAGTTCGAGATCGGCTTCACCTACAACCTCGGCCCGGGCGTGGATATCGCCGGCGGCATCCAGGTCGTCGACTTCGACAGCGACACCGGTGGTGCCGCGGCCGAGAACGACGCCGTCATCGGCCTGCTCGGCACGGTGATCAGCTTCTAGCGCCGCATGGCCGGCATGCGCTGACCGCATTGGCCGGTCAGGCAGCGACCGCTACCATTCATGGCCCACGCCGGACCGTCGGCGTGGGCCATTTGCGTGAGGAGAAACGCCGGACCATGACCGCCACCGAACAGACCTTCGATGCCCTGGTGATCGGCGCCGGCGTCGGCGGGCTCTATGCCCTGCACCGCCTGCGCGACAAGCTCGGCATGAAGGTCAAGGTGATCGAGGCCGGCAACGACGTCGGCGGCACCTGGTACTGGAACCGCTACCCGGGCTGCCGCTGCGACGTGGAGAGCCTGGAATACTCCTTCTCCTTCGACGACGACCTGCAGCAGGAGTGGTCCTGGCCGGAACGCTACGGCAACCAGCCGGAAATCCTGGACTACGTCCGCCACGTCGCCGACCGCTTCGACCTGCGCCGCGACATCCAGTTCGAGACCCGGGTGAAGACCGCCACCTACGACCGCGCCGCCAACCGCTGGACCGTGGTGACCGAGTCGGGCGAGCGGTTCGCCGCGCCGATCTGCGTGATGGCGACCGGCAACCTGTCGATCCCGCGCGTGCCAGACTTCCCCGGCATGGAGAGCTTCAAGGGCACGACCTACCACACCGGCCTATGGCCGCACGAGGGCGTCGACTTCACCGGCCTGAACGTCGCGGTGATCGGCACCGGCTCGTCCGGCGTGCAGAGCATCCCGATCATCGCCAAGCAGGCCAAGCATCTCACGGTGTTCCAGCGCACCGCCAACTTCATCCTGCCGGCGCAGAACGGGCCGATGGACCGCGAACGCGAGGCCCGGCACAAGGCGCAGTATCCCGAGCTTCGCCGCGCCGCCTACGACACGCCGTTCGGCATCGCTGGCTACCCGCCGCCGACCAAGTCGGCCCTGGAGGCCAGTGAGGAAGAACGCAACGCCGCCTACGAGGCCAAGTGGGCCGAGGGTGGCTCGATCAGCTTCCTCTACGCCTACACCGACCTGCTGACCGACGAAGCCGCGAACGAGACGGCCGCGGAATTCGTGCGCAACAAGATCCGCTCGATCGTGAACGACCCGGAGACCGCCGAACTGCTGTGCCCGAACGATCATCCGATCGGCACCAAGCGCCTGGTCCTCGATACCGGCTATTACGAGACCTACAACCGCGACAACGTCACTTTGGTGAACGCGCGCAAGGCGCCCATCGAAGCCATGACGCCGAAAGGCTTGCGCACCACCGAGGCCGAGTACGAGTTCGACGCCATCGTCTTCGCCACCGGTTTCGACGCCATGACCGGCGCGCTGAAGGAGATCGACGTCACCACCACCGACGGCCGCTCGCTTACCGCCGACTGGGCCGACGGACCGCACACCATGCTTGGCATCATGTGCGCCGGCTTCCCCAACATGTTCATGATCACCGGCCCCGGCAGCCCCGGCGTGAAGAGCCAGATGATCCTGAGCTGCGAGCAGCACGTCGACTGGATCGTCGACTGCCTGTCGCACATGCGCAGCCAGGGCATCGCCGCCATCGAGCCTACCGAACAGGCGCAAGCCGACTGGTCGCGCCACGTTGTCGAGGTCGCCGACCGGACGCTCTATCCGAAGGCGAACTCCTGGTACATGGGCGCCAACATCCCCGGCAAACCGCGCGTGTTCATGCCCTATGTCGGCGGCGTCCACACCTACAAGAAGACCTGCGGCCAGGTCGCCGCCGATGGCTATCCGGGCTTCACGATGACGGCGGCCGCCAACCCTGCGATGGCGGCGGCCGGCGACGACTAGGCGCGCGGCCGGCGTCGGCGGGTCATCCACACCGCGCCGACGACGGCCAGCGCCAGCAACGCCAGCCCGACCGGGTGGTCGACCAGCCCGCGCGGGTCGCCGTTCAGGATGTTCAGCGTCTGGCTCAGCGAGAGCTCGAACCGTGGCCCGAGGAAGAAGGCGATGATGAACACGACCACCGAGTATCCCGTCGCGGTCATCAGGTAGCCGAGCGCGGCGCACCCGAACATCACGTAGATGCCGAGCATCGAGCCGGTGGCGAGATAAACGCCGACGGTGCACAGCAACAGCGCGGTGGCGAAGACCACGGCGGCCGGCGCACTCACGACACGGGCCCACAGGCGCAGGCCGACCTGCCCCATCAGGAAGTTCACCAGGTTGGCCATCATCATCGCGCCGAACAGGCCGTAGATCAGCCGCCCCTGCTGCTCGAACAGCAGCGGCCCGGGCTGGATGCCCTGAATCATGAAGGCGCTGACCACCAGCGCGGCGCTGACCGAGCCGGGAATGCCCAGTGTCAGCAGCGGGATCAGGTTGGCGCCGACGACGGAGGAATTGGCGCTCTCCGCCGCCGCGATGCCGTGCAGGTGGCCCTGCCCGAAACTGTCCGGCTCGCGCGCGGCCTGCTTGGCGGAGGCGTAGGAGAAGAAGGCGGCGGCGGTCGAGCCGACGCCTGGCACCGCGCCCAGGACCGTGCCAATGACCGCACCGCGCAGCATGGTGAAACGACAGCCCCAGTACTCGGCCCAGGAGACGCGACGGTCGGCATCGGACTGGTCATCCGGCACGCTCACCGCCGCCTCGCCGGTGCCACGTAGGCCCGCCAGCCGTCGCAGGATCTCCGCCACGGCCAGCATGCCGATCGCGACCGGCGCCAGCGGCAGGCCGTCGTACAGCGCGAATTCGCCGAAGATGAACCGTGGCGTGCCGTGCTCCGGGTCGAGCCCGACGGTGGCGAACAGCAGCCCCAGCGCCGCCGCGATTAATCCCTTCACCAGCGAGTCGCCGACCAGGCCGGCAATGATCGAGAAGGCGAAGATCATCAGGCAGAAGATCTCCACCGGCCCCATCGCCAGCGCCACCAGGGCCAGCGGCGCCGACACAGAAATCAGAACGAGGTCGGAGAAGGTGTCGCCGGTGACGGACGCGTAGAGCGCCATCTTCATCGCCTTCAGCGGCTTGCCCTGGCGCGCCAGCGGATGACCGTCGAGCGCGGTGGCGGCGGCGTCGGGCGTGCCCGGCGTGTTGATCAGCACCGCCGGCACCGCGCCGCCGAACAGCCCGCCCTTGTTCACCCCGACCAGGAAGGAGATGGCGGCCAGCGGGCTCATCACGAAGGTGAACGGCACCGCGATCGCCATCGCCATCACCGGCCCGATGCCGGGGACCGCGCCGACGAACTGACCCACCGCCACCCCGCCGACGACGTAGAGCAGGTTGAGCAGTGTGAAGGCGTCGCCCAGGCCGGCGAGAATGACGTCGAGATCGACCATGCAGCCGATCTAGCCGGGCAGCGTCCGGTCGAGCAAGCCGACGACCACCAGCCAGACCACGCCCGGCACCGCGACGGCGCCGAGCAACAGCCACAGCGGCCGCCGCTCGCCGGCCAGGAGCATCACCGCCAGCACCATCGCCGGCGCAACGAAGACGAAGCCTGCCCACGTCATCGCCGTCACCGACACGACGGCCAGCGCCAGGTAGCCGAGCGCCCGCGCCGCATCGCCCGCCGCCAATGCCTGCGGCCGTGGCGGCAAGACCGCCTGTACCAAACCGAGCGCAATCAACAGCACGCCCAGCACATTGGGCAATGTGCCGGGCCGCACGAAGCCGTAGTCGACGGTCTCGACCTGCGCCGGCACGACAACCGCCAGCAGGAGCAGGCCGAAACCGGCGACGAGCAGCCCGCTCAGCCGGTCGGCGGGCAGTCGCATGCGGCTACTTGCCGAACAGCTTGGCGACGCCGCCCAGTCCGTCGTCCATCATCTTCCGGGTACCGTCCGGCCCGCGATAG
>CAZVLI010000081.1:2839-9824 GCA_964627965.1 uncultured Rhodospirillales bacterium | reverse complement strand
CTTCGAGGTGTCGAGCCAGCCGCGGCATGTCGAACAGCGGCGCGGTTTGCCGATTGCCGGCGAGGCGGTCGCGCAGCGTCGCGCGCTCGTCGTGGTGGGTGGCCAGGCGGTAGGCCAGCGTCTCGAACGCCTCGATGCTGTCGCAGATCAGGTCCGGCAGCCCGGCCGCCGTGATCAGGCTGGCACCGTTGCGCGATTGCGGCGTGTCGCCGGCGACGCTCAGCACCGGGACGCCCGCCCACAGGGCATCGATCGTTGTGATGCCGCCGCCATGATAGAGGTTGTCGAGGCACAAGTCGGCCAGCCGCAGCCGCGCCAGGTGGTTCTGGTGATGCAGCTTGCGGGCGAAGACCAGGCGCGAGGGATCGACGCCGCGCGCGGCGGCTTCGGCGCGCAGGTTCCCCATGGTCTTCTCCGAACTCGCCATGACCCAGAGCACCGAGTCCGGGATGCGCCGCAACAGCCGCATCCAGATCGAGAACATGCGCGGCTCGAACTTGTAGTGATTGTTGAAGTTGGCAAAGACGATGCCGCGCTCCGGCAGTCCCTCCTCGGCGCGGGTAGGTTCGACTGGCGCGATCTCGGCCTTGCGCCCAGCCATGAACACGTCCGGCAGATAGACCAGCTTCTCGGTGAAGAACTCGCGTTGCGCCGGCGGCACCTGGCGGTGGTCGGTGACCAGATAGTCGATGAAGTCGGCGCCGGTGGTCGCCGAATAGCCGAGATAGTGGACGGTGATCGGTGCCGGCCGCAGGGCGAAGATCTCCATCCGGCAGCCGCGCGTGTGGCCGGCCAAGTCGACGAGGATGTCGATCTCGTCGCGATGGATGATATCGGCCGCTTCCTGGTGGGTGAGGCGGGCGATGTCGCGATACTCGTCGAAGGTCCGCATGAAATGGTGCGTGAGGTCGTCCACCCGGATCGTGTTCAGCGAATAGGCGTAGAACTCGAACTTCTCGCGGTCGTGGGCGTCCAGGATGCCCTTGAACGACACGGCGACGGAGTGGAACCGGAAGTCGGGCGATACGTAGCCGATACGCAGCTTCTTGCCGGCCTTCGGGGCGGCAAAGCGATATGAGCCGGCATCGTCGCTGTGGCCGGCCGTGACCGCGCGCCCTGCCGTCCGGGCGGCGATCTGCTGGCGCAGGTCCATGTCGAACGGCGCCGGCAGGCTTTGCAGCGCGAACGGCGTGATGGAGACGCTGTGGCCGCTCGCCAGCTCCGCGACTGAGTTGGCGCGCACCTTCTCGATCACGGCGTCGAGGTTCCGCCAGTTGCACTGCTGCAACATCGCGTGCATCAGGTAGGGGTAGAAGATCGCCCCGTCGCTGTCGTACTGCAACCCCTTGCGCAGCACCACGATGGACTCGTCCCACCGCTCCAGCATCTGCAGCATGGTGCCGAGGTTGAAGTACGCGGCGGAGCGGTCAGGCTGGGCGTCGAGCAGCGCGTAGTAGGTCGTAAGCGCCTCGCTGTAGCGGCCCAGGTTCTGCAGCGACACGGCCTTGTTGTTGAGCGCGTCGCCCAGTTCCGGTTCGATTTCCAGCGCCTTGTCGAAGGCGACGAGCGCGGCCTCGTGGTGGCCGCGCTGCTGATGCACCATGCCGATGCCGTTGTGCGCGCTGGCCACGGTCGGATCGATGTCGTGAGCGCGATGGAAGTAGTCCATCGCCTCGTCCAGCCGCCCCAGATACCGCAACGCGTTGCCGGCGTTGTAGGCGGCGACGCCGAAACTGGGGTTGAGCCGCAGCGATTCCTCGTACGCATCGACGGCGCCGGCATAGTTGCGCTTCACGTAGAGACAGTTGCCGCGCACGTTGTGCGCATCGGCGTAGTCCGGATCCCGCGCCAGGATGGTGTCGACGATGTCGAGCGCCCGGTCGGGCTCGCCGGCCTCCTGCAGGGCGCCGGCAAGGCCGGTCTGCATCTGCTGGCTGTCTGGCGCGGCGGCCGCGGCCATCTCGTAGTAGCCCACCGCCTCGACCGGCTTGCGCCAGCGCATATAAAGGTGTCCGGCGTGGTATGCGGCGACGGTGTCTTCCGGATCGATGGTGAGCGCCTGATTGTAGGCCGCCGCGGCGTCCTCGTAGCGGCGCAGGTCGGTAAGGAGCGACGCCAGCTCGCGCCAGGGAAGCGAGCTTCCCGGCATCAGCTGCGCCGCCCGATGCAGCGACGCCTCCGCTTCCTCCCACGCCTCTTCGCGCTTCGCCAGCAGGCATCCGAGATTCAGGTGCGCCGACCCGACGTGCGGGTCCATGTCCAGCGCCTCGCGGTAGCAACGCTCCGCCTCGGCCGGCTGCTCGTCGATTGCCAGCGCCAGGCCGAGATTGACCAGGGGCTCCGGCAGGTACGGTTCGCGCTCGACGGCTTCGCGAAAGCTGTCGATCGCGTCGTTCAGCCGGCCCAGCCGCTGCTGCGCGCTGCCGAGGCGGCACCACAGGTCGGCGTCGTCTTCGTGGTCGACCAGCGCGGCCTGGTAGAGACGGGCCGCCTCGTCCCACTGCCCCAGATGCGTGTGCACTGAGGCGAGACGGTTCAGCGCCTCGGCATTGCCGGGCTCGACGGCGAGGACTTCTTTATACAGGGCGACCGCATCTGCGGCGGCGCCGCGTCGGAATGCTTGGGCGGCGGCATCGAAGGTGGCTTTGTGTGCGGTCATGATGGCTGCTTACGGCAGCGCCGGTTAAGGCCCGCTTAACCACCCTCGTCAGGCGTGGACCACGGACCGGGCGGCAGGGATGGCCTGACCGGTCGGAATTTCCCGTTCGCCCGGCAAAGATTGCAGCTATTGGCAATTCCTACCTTGCTGGCGCGACCCGTCCCGGGCACCGACCGATCTCGCATTCTGAATAATTTCAGTCACTTAACTCCATCAGCGGCTTCTGGCATGCCGGTTGCGCTTAGCCGGGGTGGCATTCGTGCCGCACAGGAGTTCGAGACCGGACAGAAGCGTCCGCTCGAGAAGGAGACCGGAACGATGGTTCTTTCCGTCAATACAAACATCGGGGCGATGATCGCCCTGCAAAATCTGAACTCGACCAACTCCAAGCTGGAGAAGGCCCAGCTCAACATCACCACCGGCCTGAAGGTCAATGGCCCGAAGGACGACGCCTCCACGTTCGCGATCGCGCAGAATTTGCGCGGTGACGTTCGCGGCTGGATGTCGGTGCAGACTGCCCTTCGCGGCGGCGAGTCGACGGTCAATGTGGCGATCGAGGGCGGCCGGGAAATCTCCGACCTGCTCTTGGAGATGAAAGCCAAGGTGGTGCAGGCCAACCAGGCCGGCCTGGACTCGGTATCGCGTTCGGCGATCCACAACGACTTCACGGCGCTGCGCGATCAAATCGCGTCGATCGTGGAGACGGCGCAGTTCAACGGCACCAACCTGATCCAGTCGGGTTCGTCGACGCTGACCGTCCTGTCGACCGTGGACGGCAGCACGATCACCATCTCCGCGCAGGCGATGGACACCACGACGCTGAACATCCAGTCGCTGGACCTGACCAGCTCGGCCGCCGCGTCGACCGCGCTGGGCTTCATCGACTCGGCGATCGAATCGGTGAACTCGCGGCTCGCCAATCTGGGTTCCTCGGCCAAGCGGCTGGAGGTCCAGGGCAACTTCGCGGTGAAGATCGTCGACATCCTGAAGGCGGGTGTTGGCAACCTCGTTGACGCCGACATGGCCGAGGAGAGTGCGAACCTGCAGTCGCTGCAGATCAAGCAGCAGCTCGGCGTTCAGGCGCTCTCGATTGCCAACCAGTCGCCGCAGACTATCCTGAGCCTGTTCCAGTAGATCGAGAAGAGGCGGCGTCCGGGTAACCGGCCGGCGAATGGCAAGATGGCTCTCAAGCTCACCCTGAAACCCGGTGAACGGCTCATCATCAACGGCGCGGTCGTCGAGAACGGCGATCGGCGGTCGACGCTGACGATCCAGAACCAGGCTTCGGTGCTGCGCGAGCGCGACATCATGCGGCCGGACGAGGCCACGACGCCGATGCGTCGGATCTACTTCGCGATCATGATGCTGTACCTGGACGAAGACAGTTCAGCCCAGTATCGCCAGGAATTCGCCGTTCGCCTGAGCGAGTTCATGGAAGCGATCAGCAACGCCGACGCGCTCAGGACCTGTGTCGACATTATCCAGCTCGTCGAAGCCAGGCAGTACTACAAGGCGCTGCTGGCGGCGAAGAGCCTGTACGAATTCGAAGAAGTGAGGCTGAACTATGTCTCTTCATGCCTACCAGCAAGTCCAGAACACCACTGAGGATCCGCGGCGTACCGAGTATCGCCTGTTCGCGCAGGTGACCCGGGCGCTGATCGAAGCGGCCAAGGACACCACCCCGGGCCAGCTTGCCCGCGCGATCCACTGGAACCGCCGGCTCTGGATGACCCTGCAGGCCGATTGCGCCCAGGAAGACAACGCGCTGCCCGAGCAGACGCGGGCCGGCATCATCTCGCTGGCGATCTGGGTCGACCGGCACAGCCGCTCCGTCCTCAAGGGCCAGGCCGATATCGCCGCCCTGATCCAGGTCAACCGCTCGATCATGGAAGGCCTCGCCGGCTAGCACCGGCCACCGCCGGCCGCGCCACGCGGCCAGGCCCACGGTCTTCTACCTGTGTATGCGGCGCGCCGACGCGAAACGCGTAGGGCGCGCCGCCCCCTTTTTTCCGACATGGTCGGCAAGTCTTGCCCAGTGGCGGCAGATTTTGCCCAGTTCCGGCGGCCAACTTTGCCGGCCGGCAATTCTTGCCTATTTCTGGGCCTTATGGTTACCAAGCGTAAACCATCAATTTTCTTCAAAAACAACAGCTTGTCGAGACTTCTGAAGATCTGACTTTGGCGCGCCGGTTGCATTGAGCGGAGCGGCGCAAAACGCGCCTTGAGCAGAAGCTGACTATCTTCAGAAGGAAGTAGACACATGGCACTGTCCGTGAACACCAACACCGGCGCGATGGCCGCGCTGCAGAATCTCTCGGCCACCAACAAGGGCCTGGAGAAGACTCAGCTCAACATCACGACCGGCCTGAAGGTGAATGGACCTAAGGACGACGCCTCGACCTTCGCGATCGCGCAGGGTCTGCGGGGTGAGATTGCCGGTCTCGGCGCCGTGAAGACCGCGCTCGCCAATGGCGACGCGTTCACCAACGTGGCGATCGAGGCGGGCAAGGGCATCTCCGACCTGCTGATCGAGATGAAGGCGAAGATCGTCCAGTCGAACCAGGCGGGCCTGGATGCCAACTCCCGGACCGCTTTGAACAACGATTTCACGGCTCTGCGCACGCAGATCGGCGAGATCGTGAACACCGCCTCGTTCAACGGCGTGAACCTGGTGGAGTCGGGCGCCAGCGCGACCAGCGTTCTGAGCACCGTGGATGGCTCCGCCATTCAGGTCTCGGCGCAGGCGATGGACGCGACCACCCTGGGTATCCAGTCGTTGGATCTGACGAGCTCGGCCAACGCGGCCACCGCTCTGACGGCGATCGACTCCGCGATCACCAGCGTGAACAACAAGCTGGCGAATCTCGGTTCGGTGGCGAAGCGGATCGACGTTCAGAGCGAGTTCACCACCAAGCTCGTCGACATCTTCAAGTCGGGTGTCGGCAACCTGGTGGACGCGGACCTCGCGGAGGAGAGCGCGACGTTGCAGGCCTTGCAGATCAAGCAGCAGCTTGGTGTGCAGGCTCTGTCGATCGCCAACTCCGGCCCGCAGTCGGTCCTGGCCCTGTTCTAGTCGGTATAGGCGGTGGGGCCGGCGGCAACGCCGGTTCCACTCGCCGCCGACAGGTTCGCATGACCGCCAGTTACGACCAGGCATTCAGGAGAGGCGCGCGCCGTCCGCGGCCGCGCGAGCGAGGACGACTTGACCTTTGCCGCCTATCAAGTCGCGCAGAGCGCGACCGAGACGCCGCGACAGACCGAGTACCGTCTGTTCGCGAAGGTCACCAAGGCCCTGATCGACGCCGAGAACGGCGAACGTCAGGACCTGATCCGCGCACTCACCTGGAATCGTCGGCTATGGCTGACCCTGGAAGCAGACTGTGCACGCGACGAGAACCAGCTGCCGGAGGCCATCCGCGCCGGCATCATTTCTCTCGCGCTATGGGTCGAACGCCACACGCGGATGGTGCTCAAGGGGGTTGGGCAGATCGAACCATTGATCGCCGTAAATCGGTCGATCATGGAAGGCCTGGCGGGACGGCCGTGAGCCTCACGGCCACACCGCCATCGTTCCACGGCGCCGGCAGAAACGCCGGAGCCGAGAAGGAGGGACGGACATGGATGTTGGGTTGACGAACACGTCGACGCCATCATCGACCTCGCAGGTCGCTTCGTCGGAGAAGCCGGCGACGGCAGGCGAGGGCGAGCGTCGCCCGGTAAAGGTCGACGCTGGCGTTGAACCGGAAACGCGCCCGCAGGACAGTCGGGTCGCGAAGATCGATCAGCTGCAGCGCGTCGCGGAAGAAGCTTTCGCGGCCGACGATCTGAAGCTGTCGATCCAGTACAACAAGGATGTCGGACGCTTCGTCTATCGCGGGCTCGATCCCGAGACCGGCGAAGTCGTGCGCGAGTACCCGCCGGAAGAGGTGCTGGAACGGATCGCCCGTGTCCGGCGCGAAAACCAGGAGCGGCTGACCTCCGACCCGACCGGGGTTGCGTTGGACCGCAGCTTGTAGTCGACGTCCGCCGGCCCGCTTGACCGCGGCTGGCGTGCTGTATCTGTCCGTTTTTTCGCTGGCGCCAGGGTGCGACCGGCGCATTCGACGTTTGTGTACGTTGGTGACGACGCGCACTGTTGCGGCCGCGCAGGCTGCGCTAGGCTATGCACACCATGTTTGTCGTCGATCATAGCGGCGTCTGCAGCTGCTCGTGTTGCGCTCAGGTGCAGGCAGCCAGCGAAACGCCGATGTTCGCGCCGGGCGAAGCCGGTGCGGAGACGTATTCGAGCAGCCAACCGCTGATGTTCGCGCCGAGCGAGGCCGGTGG
>CAZVLI010000081.1:2238-2822 GCA_964627965.1 uncultured Rhodospirillales bacterium | reverse complement strand
CCAGGCGTTCGTCCAGAACGCGATCCCGAACTGGCCGGCGAACCAGGCGATCACCTGGTCGAACGTGGTCAATCCGGCGGATATCCAGAACCCGTTCTCCGCGACGTTGTCCGAAGCCTTCCTGGTCGACGTGCGTGCCGCGTTCGCGGCATGGGCGGCGGTCGCGAACCTGACCTTCCAGGAAGTTGCCGACAATGCCGATGTCGACATGCGCTTCGGCTTCTCCGAGTCGCTGCCCGGCTCGGCGATTGGCCTGGCCACCACCAGTTTCTTCCCGACCGAGCCGATCCACTCCGACATCCAGTTCCTGTCGAGCGTGAACTTCGTCACCCAGGCGAACGTGTCGAACGGCGGCGCCGGACAGGCAATTCCATTCATTTCGGTGGCGCTGCACGAGATCGGCCACGCCCTCGGCCTCGGCCATGAGACCGTGGCGACCGCGATCATGAACCCGGTGGTCAACGTCAATGTCACCACGCTGCAACAGGACGACATCGACGGCATGGTGGCGCGCTACGGCGCGGCCTTGGGCGGCGGCGATACCAGCGGCGGCGAGGAGCCGCCTGCGCGTACCCAGCTGTTTC
>CAZVLI010000081.1:0-2228 GCA_964627965.1 uncultured Rhodospirillales bacterium | reverse complement strand
GGGGCGGACACCACTGGCGGCGGCGACAGCGCGACCGGGGGCACCGCGAACGCGGACACGTTGGTCGGCAACGCCGATACCGACGACAACATCGACGGCGCGGGCGGCAACGACGTCATCTTCGGCCTGTCCGGTGACGACATGCTGGATGGCGGCGTCGGCGACGACAGCCTGATCGGCAATGTCGGCAACGACACGCTGAACGGCAGCGACGGCTCCGACACGCTGCGCGGCAAGTTCGACGACGATACGCTGATCGGCGGTGCCGATGACGACTCGCTGTTCGGCGGTGCCGGCGGCGATACGCTCGACGGCGGTTCCGGCAACGATACCCTGAACGGCAGCTCCGGCAACGACACGCTGACCGGCAGCTCCGGCAACGACGTGCTGCGTGGCCAGGGATCCAACGACACCCTCAACGGCAACGACGGCGACGACCTGTTGCTCGGGATTCAGGGCAATGACGTGCTGTTCGGCGGTGATGGCAATGACACGTTGATCGGCGGCAACGCCAACGACACCGCGACCGGCGGCAACGGCGTCGATATCTTCGCCTTCAACATGAACCACGGCGCCAACGTGATCACCGACTTCGAGGACGGTACCGACATCATCTCCATCGTCGGCGCCGCCAGCTTCGGCGCCTTGACCATTGTCGCCGCGGGCAGCGACTCCGTGATCACGTTCGAGGTCGTGCCGACGACGCAGATCACGGTCAACGGCATAAGTCCCGGCCAGCTCAGCGCCGCCGACTTCTTCTTCTCGGCCTGATGGCCGGTGCCCGGGCGGCAGCCCGGGCGTTCGGCCGGTCAGACCACCTGGTTCAGTGCCAGCGACACCGGGCGCCGCGCCGCCGCCAGCGGCGTGGCGACGGTCGCCTTGGCGTTGTAGCCGCGCACCGGACGCTGCTGCTCGGCGACCTGGTCGCTGATCGCCTGGATCATCCGCTCGGTGACCGACTTGGCCGACTGCACCAGCCGGCGATGCTCCGCCAGCGCCTCGCGGAACGACCGCGTGGCCGTCTTCAGCGCGTCGATTTCCGGCTGCGAGGCCTGTTTCATCAGGCCCGGATTGGCCCGTAGCGCCGCCATGTGGTGCTCGTAGGCCCCGGTCAGCCGCTGCTTCTCTTCCTGGTGCTGGGCCAGCTCGCGCGGCCGGCGGGTGCGCAGGATCTCGTTCTCCAGTAGCACCACGCCGACAAGACGGCTGGTGACCTGGGTCAGTGCGTCGATCAGGTTGGACTGGTTCATGATCTGCTTCCTTCCTGCAGCGCCATGATCTCGCGGTAGACGGTATCGGCCAGACCGATGCCGCCGGACTGCGTGACCGCCTTGGCGTACTCGCCGTTCATCATCGAACGGTAGATCTTCTCGGCGTGACCGCCTGAGAACGGGCCGTCGGTCTCGATGCCGGCGCTGAGCTGCTCCAGCATCTGACTGACGAAAAAGGTCTCGAACTCTTTCGCCGTCTGCCAGGCGCGCGCGTCGCGCTCCGGCTGTGGCGCGGCCGCCGGGGCGGCACGCGAGACGGGTGGGGCGAGGGGGCTGAGAGTGATTGCGTCGGTCATGGCCGTGCCCAGCAGGACACGGCCTGCGTAACGACATGAGCGTGCTGCTGCGCGCTCATTGCACCACGATCTCCGCTTGCAGCGCGCCGGCCGACTTGATGTTTTGCAGGATCGAGATCAGGTCGCGCGGACCGACGCCGAGTCGGTTCAGGCCGTCGACCAGCTCCTGCAGACTGACGCCGCGGTTCAGGACGGCGAGCTGACGATCCTCGCCCTCGTCGACCTGGACGTCCGTCCGGGGCACCACGACCGTCTCGCCATTCTCCGAAAAGGCATTGGGCTGAGACACTTGCGGGGTTTCCGTGACTCTGACTGTGAGATTGCCCTGGGCGATCGCGACCTCGTCGACGCGGACGTCGGCGCCCATCACGATGATGCCCGCGCCCTCGTCGATCACCACGCGGGCCGGCTGGTCGGTCTCGATGACCAGTTGCTCGACGTCGGTGATCAGGTCGACGGTGCTGGCCGCGCCGGAGCGGGCCACGTCCATGCGCACCGTCGCCGGATCCAGCGCCGTCGCGGCGCCGACCCCCAGATGCCCGTTGATCGCCTGCGCGATCCGCCGCGCGGTGGTCAGGTCGGGGTTGCGCAGCGAGAGATGCACCTGGGTCAGTGCGGCCAGATTGAAGCCGATCTCGCGCTCGACGACTTTCTTCAGTTC
>CAZVLI010000080.1:0-9841 GCA_964627965.1 uncultured Rhodospirillales bacterium | reverse complement strand
TTTATTCGTCGCCGCCGGTCTGTGGTCGATCTGGTTCGGGCTATTTGGCGATGCGACGACTTGGACGGTTTGATGCCGCATTCGGTTCCTAAACCGGTGCCGGCGACGCCCGAGGAACGCAAGCGGTTCTCTCATGTCGCAGCAGCAGGGATTGCGTTTCAAGCAAGCTCTACCGCTGTCGACTCCAGCACAGTGATGGCCGCCCTTCTGTTTCATCTTACGGGCAACCCACTCGTCGTGGGCGCTGCGACGACTGTTCTCCGGTTTGGTTGGCTCTTCCCACAACTGTTCGTCGGCTACCTGGCGGAGCGACGAACATCGAGCATGCGCTACTACATTGTCGGCGGCTTCGGTCGCGCGATGTGCATGCTCGCGATTGCCGCCGCATTGTACATGGGCGCCGAGACCCATCCGGCCTCGCTCGGGTTGTTCGTCCTCGCTCTCTGGACGGCATATGCGTTCGTCAGCGGGGTTGTGGCCGTACCCTACAACGACATTGTCGCGCGTTCCGTGGCCTCAGCTCGGCGTAGCCGGTTGCTTGCAGTTAGGTTCTTCGGCGGCGGCATCTTGGCACTAGGATTTGCGATGGCGGCAGATGTCGCGATCGAGACGCTGGGTTTCCCGCTCTCCTTCGCTGCCATCACCGGCGTTGCCGGGATCGGTATGTTTGTCTCTGCCGCCATCTTCGTTGCCATGGGCGAACCGCGAGGCAAGCGACCGTCACGCCGCGAGGGTTCGTTCACCGATTATCTTCGTGACGGCATCGCAACCTTTAGGTCGGACCGGCACTTCCGGCTGTTCGTCTTGGCGCAATGGTGCGGTGGCGTTGTACTGGTGGCGATGCCTTTCTACATCGTTCAGGCAACGCATGCGGGCGTCGGTCTGGATGGCGTCGCACAACTCCTGGCGGCGCAGACCGTTGGCGCGTTGCTCTCCAACGTGTTGTGGGGGTGGTGGGGAGACAGGCTTGGCAAGGCCAGCCTGCTGCGTGCGGTTGCTCTCGGACGAATGCTGCCGCCAGCTGTGGTGCTAGTGACATTCATGATGGCAGACGCGGGTGGGGCACTCGGATGGTTGATCTACCTTGGCGTGTTCTTCGCCCTCGGTGCTCTCGGAAATGGTCTAACGATTGCCGTCACCGGCTTCCTCATGGAAATCTCACCAGACGATCGGCGGCCATCGTACAGTGGTTTCTTCAATGCGTTGACCGCGCCAGCGTTCCTCATGCCGGTCGTTGGCGGTTGGAGTGTCTCAGCCGCCGGCTTGGAGTTCCCATTCGCCATATCGTTGCTCGCGAGTGTGCTGCAATTCGCCATTCTGCTGCGCGTGCGCCAAGTCTGGCGGCAGGCAGCCTGATCACGGCGCCAAACATGAGCCCGATGTCACTTGAAATCCGTCAGATGAAAGCTTTAGTGTCAAATTGCAATGATCCAGCGTCGCCGTAGCATGTTCGTCGTCATCCGCCTTGTATGGGCGACCGTGGCCATCTGGTTGTTTGCTGCCTTCGTGGCCCAGCACGCGCATGCTGCGCCAGGTCATGCCTCTGTATCGTCGGCGCAGATGGCGGACGATACGCTTCCGGGTATCCAAGCCGAAGCCACCGACTGCGAAGAGCATGCGCATGCGGCGTTTAGTGGCGTTGAGCAGGGCCACCATCATGGCGACGACGACCCGGCGGATACCGGTTGCTGCTTGGCCGGTTGCAACGTTGGCGCGTTAATTTTCGACGAGACCATCGCACGGCCCGCGCCACTCGGCTCAGTCGCTATCGATTGCCCAGAAGCAGTGCTCCTGCAGTTCGCCCGGTCAATCGGGAAACCTCCCAAGAATCTAGCCTGACACGCTGACGTACAGCGACACCTGTCGCTGGCGTGAGTCGTCTGCCGACCTGTCTAGGCCTGTTCGGGCGAGTGGCCCCGGCGACGGCATCCATGCGTGTCCTTCAGTTCAGAACGCCGGTGTCATAGTCGACCAGGTCGGTCACCACGTGCCGGCGCCTCAATATGCATGAAGCAAGCTGGAGCAATCTATGACCATTCAAAGCAAGTTGACCGTCGGCCTTCTGTGTATCGGGCTTGCGGTTCCCGCCGCTGCCTTGGCCACGGGAAAGGGTGACCACGGCCATGGCGATGCTGGACACCACGGCGCTACGGCGCCGATCGGTGATCCCGGAAAAGCCACCGAGGTCAGCCGTACGATCAAGGTGGTGATGAAAGACACGGCCTACCTGCCAACATCGATCAAGGTGAAGAAGGGAGAGACGGTCCGCTTTGCAGTTCGTAATGCCGGTGAATTGGTGCACGAGTTCAACATCGGCACCGCCGCGATGCACGCCGAGCACCAGAAGGAGATGATGCAAATGATGGAGAGCGGCGCCCTCCAGGCCGACCGTCTGGACCACAGCAAGATGCAGCACGGCAGCGACGGCGGCATGTCGCACGACGATCCGAACAGCGTCTTACTAGAGCCGCAGAAGTCCGGCGAGGTGATCTGGAAGTTCACCGCCGATGCCGAGCTTGAGTTTTCCTGCAACGTCCCGGGCCATCGCGAGGCCGGCATGGTCGGCGCTATCCAGATTCAGAAGTGACCGGGGAGGCAAGGAGCACATGACCAGATTGCATCGCCGGGCCTTCATGGCCGGTTTAGGCACCATCTCCGGCGCAGCGGCCCTCGGGCCGTTGCTGCCGGCCTGGGCACGATCGGGTAGTCCCGGCCTGGCACCGGACTACCCGACTCTCGCGGGAGACCGCATCGATCTCAATATCGAGCGCAGCCAATACACGGTCAGCGGCCGCGCCGCGCCGGCAATCACGTTGAACGGCGTACTGCCGGCACCGCTCGTCCGATTGCGCGAGGGTCAAGACATTCACCTCGCGGTGACCAACGGGCTCGATGAGGACACGTCAATCCACTGGCACGGGATCCTGCTGCCGTTCGACATGGACGGCGTGCCCGGCGTCAGCTTCCCTGGTATCCGGCCGGGAGAGACCTTCGACTATCGGTTTCGCGTCCGGCAGGCGGGCACCTTTTGGTACCACAGCCATTCTGGACTGCAGGAACCGCTCGGCCACTACGGCCCAATGATCATCGATCCGGCCGAGGCCGATCCGGTCAAGTATGACCGCGAGCACGTGGTCGTCCTGTCCGACTGGAGCTTCATGCCGCCGCACACGATGATGCGGAAGCTTAAGCAGCAGCCCGATTACTTTAACCGGCAGGAACTCACGATTGCCGGACTGCTGGGCGACGATCCGGCACAGGCGATGCCGCTACGCGAACGCCTGATGTGGGACGAAATGCGGATGAAGCCGACCGACATCGCCGACGTGTCCGGTGATACCTATACGTACCTGATCAACGGGCATGGACCGCAAGAGAACTGGACCGGCTTGTTCCGGCCCGGCGAGCGCGTGCGCCTGCGCTTCATCAACGCCTCGGCGATGTCGATTTTCCAAGTGCGGATTCCCGACCTTGAAATGACGGTGGTGAACGCCGACGGGGAGAATGTACAACCGGTCACCATCGACGAGTTCCAGATCTCAGTCGCTGAAACCTACGACGTCGTGGTCGAGCCCCAGGACGACCGAGCCTTCACGCTGGTCGCCGAGTCGGTCGACCGGTCCGGCATGGCCCGCGGCACCCTGGCCCCTCGGGTCGGCATGACGGCGCCGGTTCCGCCATTGCGGACACGGCCGCTGTTGACCATGACCGACATGGGAATGGGCGGCATGGATCACGGCGCGATGTCCGGCATGAACCATGGCAGCATGTCAGGTATGGATCACGGCAGCATGAACATGCGCGACGTGTCCAAGGCGCCACCTGGCATGGCCGTCGGCGTCGGTGTCGACATGATCTCCGAGTCGCCGCAGGAACGGCTCGATCATCCGGGCCTCGGGCTCGAGCAAGTCGCACACAGGGTACTTACCTACAGCGATCTCGTCGCGCTGAAGCCGAACCCAGATCGCCGACCGCCGTCGCGTGCGGTCGAGATCCACCTGACCGGGAACATGGAGCGGTTCATGTGGTCGTTCGATGGCCGCAAGTTCTCCGAAGTGGTCGAGCCGATCCGTTTCGCGCGCGACGAGCGCGTGCGCGTGACGTTGGTCAACGACACCATGATGCAGCATCCCATCCACCTGCATGGCCACTTCTTCGAATTGGTGAACGGAAATCCCGGTCAGCATCCACTGAAGCATACAGTTAACGTCTTGCCAGGCAGTAAGCTCAGCTTCGACCTCACAGCCGACAATCCCGGCGATTGGGCATTCCACTGCCATCTGCTGTTCCACATGCACGCCGGCATGTTCAACGTAGTGACCGTGCGCCCGATGGACGGAGGTCGGGCATGAGGCATCTCGGAATAATTCTCGCCGCCGTCCTGTTGCCCCATGCCGCCGCGGCACAGCACGCCGGGCATAAGATGCCGGCCAAGTCGGACGATCCGCACGCCGGGCACAAGGTCCCGGCCAAGTCGGGCGATCCGCACGCCGGGCACAAGATGCCCGCCAAGTCGGACGATCCGCATGCAGGGCATCGCATGGGGGCGGATGCTGACGCGCCGCCGAAGGCACCGCCGCCCGACGCAGCGCTATCCGGGCCGGCGCACGCGGCCGACACGAAGTTCGAGCCGGCTGCGATGCAACGGTCGCGAGAACAGCTGCGGGCCGAGAACGGCGACATGATCGCCTACAAAGTCATGATCGATCAGCTGGAGACGCGTATCCATCATGGCCGCAACGGTTACGGCTGGGACGCCCAGGCCTGGATCGGCGGCGACATCGACAAGCTCTGGATCGAGACGGAGGGCGAAGGGGCGTTCGACGAGAAGCCCGAGCAGGTCGAGGTCCAGTTCCTGTGGAACCGCGCGATCTCGCCTTGGTACGACATTCGCGCCGGTCTCCGCTATGACTTCCAGCCCGACCCGGAGCGCGGTTATCTCGTGCTCGGCCTCCAGGGGCTCGTGCCGTATTTGTTCGAACTCGACGCCGCCACATTTGTGTCAGAGAGGGGCGACCTGTCGGCCCGCGTGGAAGCGGAATACGAGCTTCTGCTGACGCAACGCCTCATCCTGCAACCACGTGCCGAGATCAACTTCGCGGCCCAGGATGTACGCGAGCTCGAAGTCGGAAGCGGCGTCTCCAGCGCCGAGCTCGATCTGAGATTGCGCTACGAGATCGTTCGGGAGGTCGCGCCATATGTCGGCGTGAGTTACGAGCGGAAGTTTGGCCAGACCGCCGATTTCGCCCGCGACGAGGGTGAGGATGTCGATGACGTGATTTTCGTCATCGGACTACGTGCTTGGTTCTAAACTAAGGGGTCAATAGTCAGGAGAGCGTTGCGCCCAGTCTGTCAAGAGATCGTCTTGGGCGTACGCTCAACTGCAACCTCGAGAATCTCGGACGCAATCTCATCATGCCGGCGACGCCTACCCACCCGTCAGATCGCGTTTGCGTTGCAGGTATTCGTCTCTGTCGATATCGCCTCGCGCGTACCTTCCATCGAGCTGATCGATGGCCGCCGATTGGCTTGGCGTTGCTCCGGAACTTGCGCTGCCCTGCCAAAGAAACCGGATCAAGAAAATGATCCCACCCACGACGACTCCCACCATCAGCAGGGAAAGAACCCCGTGGAATGGCATCCACCAGTACCATCCGTCATGCATCGACCAGGTCTGTGCAGGCTGTGCCTGAGCAATCGCCGGCACCAAGCTCGTGACAACTGCCGCGAAAACCTTCACATCACCCCCATTAAGTCGTCAGCTACTCGTTTCTGTTCGGAGGTCAGAACTTCGTAGAGCGGCAATGCGGTAGCTTCGAAGTCCTCCAGTGCCTGTAGCCGCGCAGAGATCATCTGTCTTTTCCACTGCAACCGGTCCACAAGGTTCGCAGGTGTTCCATCGCCGGACATCATCTTGTCGTGCATGGTTTGCAGCGTCGACGCGGACCGCCGCATGGCATCGGCAAAGCGCCCCCATGCCTGCTCTTGTGATCCGGTAATGCCCAGTTCCGCCTTCAGGAAGGCAATACGTCCTTCGACGTAATGGCCTGGCCCCTGCATCATACCCATCATCGGGCCGTTGCTCATGTCCGGGTACATCGGCCCATGCATCATCATGCCTGGGCCGTGCATCATGCCCGGTCGATGCATCATATCTGCCCCCCAAGCACCGCGATTCATCGTGGATCCCCCCATGTGCTGACTACCTGTCATCTGGGAAGACTGCGCGAAACCCGTAGCAGCAACCGCTAGTCCGGCTGTCGCAACCAGTACGAACATCGATTTGCGCATGGAATTCTCCATCAGTGCACCGAGATGGTCTCTTGTCTTAGGACAGCCGACATTGACCAGGATCAATGTCGACGCTCGCCAGACGCATGAGCAAGATCGTGCTGAGCGTCCGATACGATGCGCCACGCCGAATGCAGGAACAGCCCCGCAATGAAGACGGCCACGACAAGGTCGGGCCAAGGCGTGGCGCTCCAGTAGACCAATCCGGCTGCCGCGACTACGGCGAGGTTGCCGATGGCGTCATTGCGGCTGAACAGCCACACCGCGCGAACGTTGGCGTCGCCGGACCGGTGGGGAAGCAACACGAGCGCCGCGAGCAAGTTGACGACAAGCGCGATCGCACCAAACAAGCCCATGATTTCTGCGGTCGGATGGCTCAAGACCAAAACCCGGTACGCTGTACTGGCAAGAACGCCACAGCCAAGCAGTCCGAGGAAAATCCCCTGCAGTAGGGCGGAGCGTGCACGCCAGACGAGGCTCCAGCCGATGGCGAGCAACCCTAGGAAGGTGATCAGCCCGTCGCCGATGAAGTCGAGGGCGTCGGCCTTCAGCGCCTGCGACTCAGCGACGAAACCAGCGACGATCTCCATCGCCCCATAACCTACGTTCAGCGCGACAACGATCCACAGGGCTCGTCGATAGCCAGGTACCTTATGCGCATGGCTCGCTTGTAGATTCGGCCCGTCGTCGCTGTTCGATGCGGCATTCAGAGCACTGAGGCGATAGCCGAGATCGCCGACGGTGCGTTCGGCATCTGCCTGACCAGCGGCATTAGTCACTGCCACTGTCATCACTTGAGACGCGATTGAAACCTTAACGTCACTTACGCCAGGTAGAGCCTTTAGAGCGCGCTCAATCTTGGAAGCACAACCGCCACAGTCCATGCCACCGACATGATAGCGAAGCATAACGCAGGTCCTTCCTTGTACTCGATCAGCAGGCCATCGGTACGCTGGCAGTCGCAACCATCAGTGCATTGGGGCTACTGCCAGGGCTTAAACCCGGCATCCCAACGATTGCATTTCAGCGTGATGAAGTCCCAGAAGCTGCATTGAAAGTTCATTATAGCACCGTCGATCATTAGGAACCCAAGTATCAGCAAGACCACGATGACTATTGCGATAGCGAGTCGGTCCCTATTTCGAGCCTTTCGCTCGTCGACCGCCTTTTTCTGAGTAGGCGTATCCATGGCTGCACCTTTCCGATGCGTACCTGTGCTAGTCAGTTGGCCACCATGACGCTTGATACCAGCACCGTACATCGCCTTGGCCGATTACGCTGTGCAACGGGCGACTTTCCAAAAGACGGCCAAACCGTTCGGGTTGGCGGCTTGCGGTCGCTGGTTGGCCGTTCAGCAAGACCGCACCGGTGTGCGCCGCGCCTGGAGCGTGGTAGGCTGATGCCCGAATGCTTGAGTATCTGTTGTCATGATCGTCGTGAAAACATACCAATACCTGTTGTTATGAAGCAAGTCCTCGAATCGGTTCCTGACCTTGGCGACGCGCAAATCATTGAAGCTGCAGAGATTCTGCGTCTGATGGGCGAACCCACGAGGCTGCGCATCTTGCTTGCGTGCCTCAGCCAACCGGGCCCGGTCGGCGAGATCGCATCGCGTGTCGACCTACCCAGGTCGTTGGTCAGCCATCATCTGCGCCTGCTTCGGGCCAGCCGGCTCTTGCGTGCAGAGAAGTGCGGCAAGCAGGTCATCTATTCTCCTGTAGACGACCGTGTGCGCTGCATCGTTGTTGATCTTGCCGGTCACATTTTAGAAATGTCATGTGACAGGAAGCTGACAAAATAGACAAGATTCGACAGATGCAAATAGCATGCATCGAACCTAGCGCGACACGTTGGCTCAGTTGATATCGGAGTGGTCCAACCGGCTCATGGGCTGCAGGCTCCCGGAAGATTCAGGCTGCCGTGGTTTGCGCTGCAACCACTGCCGTGCGCAGACGTATCCTCTCATGAACTTTCGTGTTCATGAGGTCCGCTGGTGTCATTATTAGTGACGCGACGATGGCCTATAACCATGGGGTCGACACACGCGTGAAACGTACATTCAAGTTCCAGTGTTGTATGCTCAATTCCAAAGCACTCTCGGAGCTTTGTCCGCACCTGCTCCTTAATGGCATCGGCTCGGCTCCACGCACCTTCGTCAATAACAAGGTGCGCATCGAAAGCACTCGCCCGTTCCTCCATTAACCAGAAATGTGCATGATGCACAGAGGCGACACCGTCTATCGAGCGTACGGAATCGATTACGTTACCGGTATCAACGCCCTCTGGACTGCCAAGCATGAGGATACGGATAGCTGAGCCAATTTCTGAGAACGCCATCCAGAGGATGTAGATTGCAATGAGGAGCGTGACGAGCGGGTCGATCAGCCGCCAGTCGAACAAAATTATCAATGTTCCAGCAACGATCACCGCCACCGAACCAAGCGCGTCCGCCACGTTGTGAAGGAAAGCCGCACGAATGTTCATGCTTGACTTCGATAATACGAACGTCAGTCCGGCGGTTATGACGTCGACAACAAGCGCAACGCTAGCGATTACGACGACCAGCCAGCCATCCACACTTTGCGGTTGGATGAATCGAAATATCGCTTCATAAACCAGATATAATCCCAAAACTATTAGCGTCGTATAATTGACCAATGCTGCGACGACTTCGATCCGGCCATAGCCGAACGTCATCGATCCGTCCGCGTCCCTTCGCGCGATCTTGCGTGCAGCGAAGGCAATATTTAGCGCAACTGCGTCAGAGAAATTATGCAACGCATCCGCGATTAACGCTAAGCTTCCGGCCAAGACGCCGCCTACGACCTGGACGAGAGTTAGAAGTAGATTGACGGCGACAGCCGCTCCGACACGATGGTCTCCGGCGGTTGGATCAATATGATCGTGTTGGTGATGACCAGCCATTAAGGTGGGATAAATCTATTGTTCATCCTGGGTTGGGCTTCTGCCGCGCCTCTGGATCGCCCGAAGGCGCGAATGGGTGATGCCCTCACATGGTGCGACACTGTATAGGTGGCGTTGAACATCGTACAGAAGATTTCTGAGTACGTTGGTAGCCGTACAGGTGGAATGACGTCCCGAAAACGCTTGAAATCCCAACGCTTCATGCTGAACCTACGTGCGATAGATGCGGCCTTCGTGCGAGAGGCTGACATCGCCCGACCAGTCATGAGGAAGGTCTGAGCTGATTCACTTAGTAGACTTACTCTGCAACTACGAACATCCAGCGTGACAACTAACCGAGAAGATCAACCTTACTCGATCGTTATGGTATAACGTAGGGCGCAAGCCCACGACACATGTGTGATGCATGCGCAACAGCATCATACGCTACTGTATCACTCTGGCAACAACGCCAGAAGAACGCCTCCACGCTACTGATCTGCGACATTGAATCGCACTCGACAGAGGGTTCGAGAACCGCTATGTCCTACACGTATTGATCGGTTCTCGTCTCCGTGGCTATGGGGTTGCGTACATGCTGGGTAGGAAGATCGTTGCCCTTTTGGCGGCGTCCGCATACCTGATA
>CAZVLI010000079.1:0-9901 GCA_964627965.1 uncultured Rhodospirillales bacterium | reverse complement strand
GCGCTATGGATGTTCTACGTCTGCGAGGACGAGCTGCTCGTCGACCGCTACCACCGCGGCTAGGCCCGCCGGCACAGGATCTCCACCGGGATCACGCGGTCTTCCTCGACATTGCGCGCGGTGTTGCGCTGCATCTGCCGCATGCGCTCACCCATCAGCGTGATGGTGGAGAGCTTCGGCGGTCCCTCGCGCTTGATGCGCTCGCGCATCCGGGCATAGCCGCGCTTGCTCTCGTCGGCGATGTCGCGGAACTCCAGCACCTCCAGCCCGGCGCCACGCAGCTCGGCCAGGGTCTCCTGCGCCGTGCCGAGGAAGCTGGTCTCGGCCGTCTCGGCCCAGGGTACCGGATAGTGCGGCTCGCCGCCGTCGCCGAGACAAAGGTTGGAGAGCGCCAGCCGCCCGCCGGGCTTCAGCACCCGCGCCGCCTCGCCATAGAAACCGGCCTTGTCGGCGATGTTCATCACCACGTTCTGCGAGTAGGCGAAGTCGAACGCCGCGTCATCGAATGGCAGCGACAACGCGCTGGCCTGACGAATGTCGACGTGATCGCCAAGGCCGCAAGCGGCGGTGAGCGCCTCGGCGGCGTCGCAGAAGGCCGGCGTCAGGTCGATGCCGGTGATCCGGCAGCCATAGGTCCAGGCGATCCAGCGCGCCGGCCCGCCAACGCCGCAGCCGATGTCGAGCCCGTGCTCCTCGGCCTTGGGCGCCAGCAGCTCGCCGATCTCGCGCGTCGCCTCCAGGCCCCGGCCGTGGAACTGGTCCAGCGGCGCCAGGTCGGCCGGCGTCGGGCTGTCGGCATTGCCGCCCGCCTCACGCAACGCCGTCAGGATGCGCGCCGCGATGTCCTCGCTGGCATAGTGCTCGGCGACGGCTCGCTCATCGGTCATGCGCCGGTCCTCCCCGGCCCATGATGCGCGAGGCCGCTGGCGTCCGCTAGTCGACGATCTGCCAGTCGCCGTCGGGTTGCCGGCAGGCGGTGCCCCAGGCCTGCTGCTGCCGACCCGCCACGGTGACCGTGTGCCGGTACTCGCGGCAGTAGCGGCCGGCCTGGTCGCGGCCGTCGCGGGTGACCACCACCGAACCGCCGGCGCCACCGTCGTTCCAGGTGATGGTCCGACCGACCGGCGCCGTGGTCGCGTAAACCTGCGAGCGGTGATGCGCCTGCTGCTGGTTCTGGTTCAGCAACGCGAACAGCCCCACCGTCGCCAGCCCGAGGCCGAACAGCACGAAGACGTCGTCGCGGTCGTGGTGGTGGCGGCCGTAGTGACGCCGCGCGGGCCGATGCACGTAGGGCTTGTAGACGTAGGGCCTGTAATGGTGGCGATGGTTGTGGTGCCGACGATGTCCCGGCCGCACGACCACGACGCCACGCCGGTGATAGCCGCGCTTGCCGTGCTTGTGATAGCTGCCATGGTGGCGGTCATAGCCGCCGTGGTGGCCACGATGGCCGCGCCCGTCGGCAAAGGCCGTCGCCGGCACCTGGGCAAAGGCGAAGATCGCCGCCACCGCCGCCGCCAGCAGGCGTCCGGTCCTGCGTTGCGTCATCGGTTCGCTCCCTGCTTCCGGCTCGCGCCGTGCTTGAGATCATGTACGGGCCAGCCGGGATATTCCGTCACTGCCGGCCGTGGCATTGTCGTGGCCGGCACCTGCTAGGCTGCGCGCCGGGAGGAAACTGAGATGGCGAAGCCGGTTTGGCTGGAGGTGGCGTTGAACGGGCCGTGGTCGCGCAGGCACCAGCCGCGCATGCCCGTGAGCCCGGACGAGATCGTCGCCGAGGGGCTGGCCTGCGCCGACGCCGGCGCCGCGATCCTGCACTTTCACCCCTACGACCCAGAGACCGGTCTCCAGCGCGACGACTACGAGATCTACGCCCCGATCATCGAGCGCATCCGGGCGAAGGTGGATGTGATCTGCTATCCCACCTTTCCGCTCGCCGGCCATTTCGGTGGGAGCGAGACGTTGAGCCCCGCTGAGCGTTTCGCCGCGGTCGAGAAGCTGCTCGAATCCGGCCTCAGCGAGTGGGCGGCGGCCGATCCGGGCTCGACCAACCTGGCGCACTTCGCGGCGCTCGACGCCGGACGCGACGGCTTCGTCTACGCCAACCCGGACGCACACATCCGTCACGCGCTGGCGCTGGCCCGCGCGTATGGTCGAACGCCGTCCTACGCGATCTACGAGCCGGGCTTCCTGCGTCTCGGCGCCGCGCTTCACCGGGCCAGCGACGCGCCCGTGCCGGTCTACAGGCTGATGTTCGCCACCGGCATGGCCTTCGGATTTCCGCCGGAACCGTGGGCGCTCGAAGCCTACCTGAAGCTGCTCGACGCCGAGGCGCCGGGCGCGCCATGGATGGTGGCCGGACTGACCGTCGACGTGACGCCACTGACCGAGATGACCGTGGCCCGCGGCGGCCACGTCCGCACCGGGCTGGAGGACGTGCCGCTCGGCTGCGCCGACGACAACCGGACGCTGACCGAGAACGCCGTCGCGGCGATCGAGCAAGCCGGCGGCCGGCCGGCGAGCATCGACGAGGTCCGCGCCATGCTAGCCTCGGCCAACGCAAGCGAGGAAGGTTCGCGATGATCGACTTCTACTACTGGCCGACGCCGAACGGCTGGAAGGTGGCGATCCACCTGGAAGAGCTCGGCGCCGACTACCGCATGATCCCGATCAACATCGGCAAGGGCGACCAGTTCGCGCCGGAATTCCTGAAGATCAGCCCGAACAACCGAATGCCCGCCATCGTCGACCACGACGTGGACGGCGAGCCGGTGTCGGTCTTCGAGTCCGGCGCCATCCACTTCTATCTGGCGGAGAAGACCGGCCGGTTCATGCCGCCCGGACCGCTCGGCCGCAAGAGCGCGCTGGAGTGGCTGTTCTGGCAGGCGGCGAACCAGGGCCCGATGGCCGGCCAGCTCAGCCACTTCGTGAACTACGCGCCGGGCGAGCATCCCTACAGCCACAAGCGCTACGCCAACGAGTACGACCGCTGTCTCGGCGTGCTGGAACGGCAGCTGGAGGGCCGCGCGTACATCCTCGACGACTACTCCATCGTCGACATGATCTGCTGGCCGTGGGTGCTGATCGCCAAGCCGCTGGGCGCCTCGCTCGACGCCTTCCCCAACGTCGCGGCCTGGCGCAACCGGATCAAGGACCGCCCGGCGGTGCAGCGCGCCGTCGACCTCGGCAAGGAGCTACGCCGCCAGGGCGCGCCCAGCGAGGAGGAGCGAAAGAACCTGTTCGGACAGACCGCGGCGTCGACCAAGGCCCGCGACTAGCGCGCCGTCAGCGAACCTTGTCGAGCACGCGACGGGCGAGGCTCTTCTGCCGCTTCTTCCGGTTCTCGTCCTTGTCGTGACGCGTGGTCATGATGTCCGGCTCGGACAGATCCCGGAACACGCCGTTCGGCGGCTCGTAGCACTGTAGCTGCATGCCGTAGCGCTGGTTCGGCACCGTCTCGTCAATTGCCCGCACCGAGTGGAACGACTGCCGCGTCTTGAAGAACAGTAGAAAGTTGTTCGGCTTGTAGGGCGCCACCTTCTCGACGATGAAGTCGTCGGGCGGATAGTGGTTGTTGCCCCAGCAGCGCACCATCTCGTCCTTGTGCCGCAGCAGTTCGGTGCCGAACTGCTCGAAGCCCGGCCGGTCGGCGAATGAGAAGATGCAGGTGAACACCCGCGTCGGAATGTCGGTGTGCGGCCCGATGTAGTAACCGGGCTCGTGCCGCTGCAGGAACAGCTCGCGCCGGAAGTGCTCGAAGAGGTGCGGCTTCTCGGCGAGGGCGCCGAAGCGGATCAGGAAGAAATCCGGCCAGGTCCGGTAGACCAGTTGCTCGAACCAGTGGTCGCCCAGGAACAGTTCGGTGATCGCGCCCCAGAAGTCGACGGCATCCGACGGGCCATCCAGCGCGACGCCCTTGTGAAAGTTGATCTGCTTGCGCGCGTAGTAGGGCGTTCCAGTCTTGAGCTGTGCCGTTTCCTTGCGGCTGATCCATTCCTCGCCGGGATTTTCCCGGTAGGGATTGAAGGCCTGGACCTGCTCGTAGACGTCGTCGGGGAAGAAGTTCTCGATGATCAGATGCGGGAACGGAAGCCGCTCCAGCGTCGTCGCCGCGAAGCGGTCCTCGATGTGGCGGCGAACCGCCGCCAGGTCGATCGTCGTGCCCATGTCGTCTTCTCCACCCTGCCCAGAGCGATCTGCATGCGATCGGGCATCGATCACATCATGCATACCTTTGTATCCACGTGAATTCCTACCAAGCCGTTTTCAAGGCGACCATTTGCCGCCGGGTCGGCGCTGCGCCACACTTCGCGCACGTTTGATCCTGGGAGGGCCGATGTGACGGGCGAACGCAAGGTTCTGATCGCCGGCGCGACGGGTGTCGTCGGGCTCGCGGCGATGGCGCACTTCGCGGAGGAGGGCGATTGCGACGTGGTGGCGTTGTCGCGTCGGCCGCCGCGCCGCACCTATGGTGCCCGGCACGTGTCGGTCGACCTGATGGACGCCGAGGCCTGTCAGGCGGCGGCAATCGACTGGGACGACGTGACCCATCTGGTCTACGCCGCGCTCTACGAGAAGCCGCAGCTCTACGATGGCTGGCTCGATCCCGAGCAGATCGAGACCAACGCGACCATGTTCCGCAATCTGATGGACGCGCTGCTGCCGGTCGCACGGAACCTGCGCCACGTCACGCTGTTGCAAGGCACCAAGGCCTACGGCACGCACATCCGCCGTATGCCGGTGCCGGCCCGTGAGAACCGCGACGAATTCGAGCATCCGAACTTCTACTGGGACCAGCAGGACCTGCTGCTCGCCCGCGCCGCCGCCGCCAACTGGTCCTGGACCATCCTGCGGCCGGTGCTGATCTTCGGCGAGGCATCGGGCGGGCCGATGGACCTGATCCCGCCGCTGGGGGTCTACGGCGCGTTGCTCGCGGAGAGCGACCACCCGCTCTATTTCCCCGGCGGTGCGCCGCGCGTCGGCGAAGCCGTCGACGCCGACCTGCTCGCCCGGGTGATCGGCTGGGCCGGCCAGAGCCCGAACGCCGCGAACGAGATCTTCAACGTCACCAACGGCGACGTCTTCACCTGGCCGGCGGTGTGGCCAGCCGTCGCCGCCGCCCTGGGCATGGAGGCCGGCGAGAACCAACCCTATTCGCTGGCCGAGAACATGCCCGGCCGGACCGACGAATGGCGCGACGTTGCTGAGAAGCACGGTCTGGTCGATCCCGATCTCGACCGGCTGGTCGGCATCGCCTTCCAGTATGCCGACATCTGCCTCGGCTACGGTCGCGACCGGCCGGGTACGCCGGTGCACAGTTCGACCATCAAGCTGCGCCAGGCCGGTTTCCACGAATGCATCGACACCGAGGTCATGCTCGCCAAGTGGTTCCGCCGGGCCCAGGACCACAAGCTGCTGCCACCAAGATGCTAAGCCAGCTTCAGATCGACAGGTCTTCCAGGTTGTAGTCGCGGATGTCGGCTCGCGCCGCCGCGCCCCAGCGGTAGGTCAGCCCGGCCTCGGCATGCGGGCGGTACACGAACGGCGTCTCGTCCGGGAACCTTTGGCGTCGCGCGTCGATGGCGTAGCCGATCATCCGCGCCCGGCGCTCGATCCGCGCCGCATCGTAGGTCGCCGCCGCGTTATGCACGCCCCCGGCGGTCACGCCGAGGACCGAACGCCGACGGTGAAAGCCCATGTTCACCGTCACCCGCCAGTTCGGCGAGGTATTGGCGAAGGAACCATGTAGCGACTGCCGGTTGGTCATTGCCACGTCGCCCGGCGCGCAGATGATCGGCACCGCATCCGGAAGGCGTTCGCTGCCGTCCGCCGCCACCTTGGCCTTGATGTCGATGCGGCCCTGCTTGTGCGAGCCGAGCACGACCCACACGCCGTTGGCGGCCGTGCAGCCATAGACCTGGCCCATGAAGTTGAAGCCGTGAATGCCGGCATCCCATTCGGGGCTGTCCCAGTGCGTGAGCCCGTCCTGGTGCCACGCGACCGATGCGCCCAGCCCCGGCTCCTTGATGAACAGCGCCTCGTTGAACGGCGTGAAGTCGTCGCCGTTGATCGCCGCCGCGACGCGAAGCAGGTCCGGGTGGCCGTAGGCGCGCAGGCAAGCGTCGGAGAATTGCAGCGATCCGAGCATCAGGTAGACGACCTCGTCCGGCGCATCTGCAGCCGCTTCCGGTTCGAACATCTTCACCGGGTGACGTCCGCCGGCGAAGTCGGTGCCGCCGGCCGGATCGCCCAATGGTTTGGACCAGAAGATCGTCGGCGCTTCGTTGTCGGCAGTGAGCGCGCGCCGTCCTTGCGCATCGACGTCGGCGCCCTGGCGCACCGGCAGCCGTTCGCGGATGGCCGCGACGTCAGCCTTCAGGTCATCGAGTTCCTCCGGCCGCAGCACGCCCTCGAAGACGTAGAAGCCGCAGCGGTCGTAGGCCTCCAGGATTTCGGGGTGCAGCGCACTGTTCTCGGTGAAACGGATCGGACCGCGGTTGCCGAGCGTCATGGCGCGCCGCTCGCCTTCCGCAAGATATGTCTGCATGGCCGCCTCTTCGGCGCCATAGCTGGTCGCGACGACGGGCTTGTTCATGCGCTTGTCCTCCCGCGGGAAGGTTACGGCCGGAAGGCGAGCGGCGGCAATCGCCGCCTCAATGTTCGCCGATGGTCGCCGACAGGGTGCGGTACTTTTCGCGGTTCGCCGTCGGCAGCGCAGCGACCATGCCATCCACGTAAGTCATTCCCCGTCTCCCATAGCGACTGTCATCGGATCTCGGGCTCGACCAGCTTGGCGAGCTTGTCGAGACTTTGCTGCCAGCCGAGGTAGCAGGCTTCCGCCGGGATCATATCGGGCACGCCTTCTTGCACGATATTCAGTTCCGTGCCGACGGACACCGCGGTCAGCGTCACAGTGATCGTCATTTCGCCCGGCAGGTTGGGGTCGTCGAAGACGTCGGTGTAGACCAACTTCTCGTCTGGCACGACTTCGAGATACTCACCGCCGAACGAATGACTGTCGCCGGTGGTGAAGTTGCGGAACGAGGCGCGGTGCTTCCCGCCGACCCTGGGGTCGAGGTCGTGCACGGTGCAGACGAAGCCGAAAGGCGGACACCAGCTGGCCAGCGCATCAGGCTCGATGAAGGCGCGGTAGGCCTTCGACGGCTTGGCGGCGAGCACGCGGTGCAGGCGGATGGTGTGGGGCATCGGATCGCTCTTTCTCGAAGAGGTTCAGTTCTTGCTCGGCGCGCTGTCGGCGCGGAACAGCAGTTCCAGGTAGCGGCGCAGGTGGTCGAGGCTCGCGGCGGCGACACGGGCCTCGCCGGTCGCCTTGGCCAGGATGAAGGCGCCCTGGATCACCGCCTGCGTGTGCAGCGCCAGCCCGCGGGCGCCGCCCCTGACCTTCACGCCGGTGGCGGCGAGCGCGGCGGCGATGTCGGCCTCGAGCACCGCCGCATGACCGAGGATCGACTCGGCGCAGGCATCGCGGACCGGCGGGTGCGTGGCGTAGGCCTCCTGCACCATCGTGCCGACCAGGCAGGTGAACGCGGGGACGTCGCGCCCGCGCAGCAACGTCTTACGGAAGGCGACGTAGCCCAGCACCCGGTCGACCGGATCGTCGAGCCGGTGGTACGCCGCATTGGCGAAGACGTCGCCGGTGGTCTCCGACCAGTGCTCGGCGGCGGCGACAGCGAGGTCGTCCTTGGACTCGAAGTGGTGGAAGAAGGCGCCCTTGGTGACGCCCGCCGCCTGGCACAGCTCGTCGACCGTGGTCGCGCTGTAGCCCTTGGCGCGGACCTCGTCGATCGCTGCCGCCAACAGCTTGTCTCTCGCCTTGCCGTCGCCGCGTGGCAATGGTGTACTCCATCAATACCAACTGGTTGGTATGTATCGAAGCCAATCGATATCGTCAATCGGATTCGGTTCGCGCGGCCTCAGGTGTCGTTGTCGTCCAGTACGTCGGCGTTGTGTTCGCCGAGCTGCGCCGGCGGCCGGCTTGGTCCGGCCGGCGTGTCGGCGAAGTCGATCGGGAAGCCGATCTCGGTGAGCTGTCCGCCAGCGGGATGGTCGTAGCGGCGGAGCATTCCCTGCGTCCACAGATAGGGGTCGGCGAACAGGTCCGCGAGCGTGTTCATCGGCGCGTTGGGGATATCGGCTTCGTCGAGTCGACGTTGCCACGCCGCGGTGGTGTCGCCGGCGATCGCCTCGGCGACGATGCCGCCGAGTTCGCGGACATTCTCGTTGCGCGCGACCATGGTGGCGAAGCGCGTATCTTCGGCGAGCTCCGGCCGGCCGAGCGCGACCGCCAGCCGGCGCCACTGTACGTCGGTGACGGCGAGCAGCGAGATATGACCGTCTCTGGTCGGATAGGGCCGACGGTTTGGCGAGAACATGCGCGGGAAGCCGGCGTCAGCCGGCTCGCCGGTGAACGCCATCTCCCACATATGGTCGGCGAGGTTGAAGGAGACCATGGTCTCCAGCATCGGCAGGTGCACGACCTCGCCCTTGCCGGTGCGCGCGCGGCCGACCAGCGCCGCGTTGATCGCCATCGCCAGGTAGACGCCGCACAGCTTGTCGGCCATCGCGTAGGGCATGTAGCGCGGCTCGCCGTTGGCCTGCCCGATCAGGCCGGCAATGCCGCTCTCACCCTGTATCACGTCGTCAAAGGCCGGGCGGTCGCGCTTCGGCCCGTCCTTGGCGTAGCCGGTGGCGTAGGCGTAGACGATGGAAGGGTTGCGTGCCCGCACCGCGTCCGGTCCGATGCCGAGGCGCTCGGCGGCGGCGGCGCGCATGTTGTGCACGAACACGTCGGCGTCCTCGACCAGCATCATCAGCTTCTCCAGCTGGTCCGCCTGCTTCAGGTCCAGCACCACCGAGCGCTTCGAGCGGTTGAACGACACGAAGTGCGTCGCCATGCCGGGTGTCCGGCGCGGCCCCATCTCGCGCATCGGGTCGCCGCCCGGCGGCTCGACCTTGATCACGTCCGCGCCCATGTCGCCGATGAGCTGCGTCGCCATCGGCCCGAGCACGTTGATCGTCAGGTCGATGACCTTGATGCCGGCCAGTGGCCCGCCGGCCGCGTCACCCATGCGGCTAGGCCCAGGCGGCGACGTCGAGCCAGGTGCTCTGGTAGGTCGCCCCCTCGCCCATGTCGGTGAGCCGGCCCGAGCAGAGCTGGTTGATGGTGCCGGACACCGCCTCTTCGTCCGGGCGCTGGCCCGGCACCAGGACGACGCCTGGTCGGACTTCGTCGCTGACCCGCAGCTTCAGGCCGACCGCGCCACGGTCGTTGAACAGCCTGACCGCCTGGCCGTCGCCCAGGCCCCGTTCGCCGGCATCGTCGGGGTGCAGCACGCAATGCGGCTCGCCCTCGCGCTCACGCAGGAAAGCGACACCGGCATAGGCGGTATGCGCCTGGAAGTAACCCGGCGCGGTCAGCAACCGTAGCGGCCAGCGCGCCGCCTCCGCCTCGTCCTCCGGATCCATCTGCCAGTCCGGCAGCGCCGCGATGCCCTCGGCCGCGAGTTGCTCCGAATAGATCTCCAGCTTGCCCGACGGCGTGGCGAAGGTCTGCGCCGCTGGCGCCGCGATGCGCTGCGGCGGGCCGCCGATCAGGGCGTCGGCATCGTAGCCGCTGTCCCGCAGCATGGCGGCGGCGATCTCCGCCTCGGACAGGCCGAAGACCTCGTCGTTCAAGCCCATGCGTCGCGCCAGCGCCTGCGCCAGCCGGAAATTCGACCACGACTCGCCGACCGGATCGCCGGCACGCTGCGAATACTGCATCCAGTAGGTGCCGTAGGCGCGCAGCAGGTCCTCGGTCTCCAGGTAGGTCGTGGCCGGCAGCACGATTTCGGCATACCGCGCGGTCGCGGTCATGAACGGGTCGTGGACGACGGTGAACAGG
>CAZVLI010000078.1:8749-9918 GCA_964627965.1 uncultured Rhodospirillales bacterium | reverse complement strand
GATTCCGTGCCCCAGACGATCCTTTCCGATGCCCAGCGGACCGCGTATCGCGAGCAGGGCTACATCGTGGTGCCGGAGATCTTCTCCGCCGATGAGATCGCCGCGATGCGCGAGGTCGTCGACGACCTGATCGCCGGCGCCGCGGGCCTGACCGAACACGACGACATTTACGATCTGGAACCCTCGCACACGCCGGAACAACCGCGCGTGCGCCGCATCAAGGCGCCGTTCAAGGTCCATCCCATCTTCGACGAGATGGTGCGCCACCCGCGCCTGATCGCGGTGCTGAGCCAGCTTCTGGGCCCCGACCTGCGGCTTTACGGCGGCAAGCTGAACATGAAGGCGGCCGGCTACGGCTCGCCGGTGGAGTGGCACCAGGACTGGGCCTTTTACCCACATACCAACGACGACGTGCTCGCGGTCGGCGTGATGCTGGACGACATGACGCCGGACAACGGCCCGATGCTGGTGCTGCCCGGCTCGCACAAGGGACCGGTCTACGACCACCACCAGGACGGCCACTTCGCCGGCGCCATGGACCCGGACGCGTGCGACTGCGATTTCGAAGCGGCCGAGATGGTGCTCGGCAAGGCCGGTGCGTGCAGCTTCCATCACGTTCGCGCGGTGCATGGCTCGGCCCTCAACACGTCGGGCGCCGACCGCCGCCTGCTGCTGTACGAGGTCACCGCCGCCGATGCCTGGCCGCTGCTCGGCATGCGCGAGCCGAACTGGGACGCCTTTCGCGCCACCATCCTGGCTGGCGAGCCCTGCACCACGCCGCGCATGGCCGACGTGCCGGTGCGCCTGCCGCTGCCGGAACCGCTGCGCGGTGGCTCGATCTACGAGACCCAGACCTCGGTGCGACACACCTACTTCCGCGAACGGGACGACACACAGGCGGCGGAATAGCGCCAGCCATCACGACAGGGGGACACTGACATGAAACGCATCGCTGCCATCCTCGCCGCCGCCGCGCTGACCGGCGCAGCACACGCCAACACCGTCACGTCCGACATCATCGGCGCCAAGGGCGACAAGATCGGCACGCTGACCGTCGCCGACGCGCCGACCGGCGTGATGTTGACCATCGAGATCGGCCCCGGCGGCCTGACACCGGGCTGGCACGGCAACCACCTGCACGCGGTCCGCGAACGCTCCGACCTCGGCAC
>CAZVLI010000078.1:0-8721 GCA_964627965.1 uncultured Rhodospirillales bacterium | reverse complement strand
ACCGGCCACATCAACCCGTCGGGCAAGAAGCACGGCCTGATGAACCCGGACGGGCCGGACAATGCCGACCTGCCGAACATTTACGTCCACGCCGACGGCTCGGCGCACGCACAGATGTTCAGCTCTCGGGTCAGTCTGAAAGGCGCGGTGGCACTGCTCGACGCCGACGGCTCGGCGCTGGTGATCCACGCCAACCCCGACGACCACATGACGCAGCCGATCGGCGGTGCCGGCGGCCGTGTCGCCTGCGCCGCGCTCAAGTAGGCGGCTCGATCAGAGATCCAGCGCGCGAGCGATCAGGTTGCGCTGGATCTCGCTGGTCCCCTCGCCGATCACGTAGACCAGCGCGTCACGGTGGAAGCGGCCGACCGGGTACTCGCGCATGATTCCCGCCCCGCCGTGGATGCGGATCGCCTGCTCGGTCGCACGCACAGCGGTCTCCGAGGCGATCAGCTTGGCCTTCGACGCGGTGGCTGAATCGAGGTCGCCCTGGTCGACCCGCCACGCCGCGTAGGTCACCAGCCAGCGCGCCGCCTCGATCTCCGCCGCCATGTCGGCGAGCTTGTGCGCGATCGCCTGGTAGCCGCCGACCTTGCGCCCGCCGACCTCGCGCTCGCGGGCATAGGTAATGGACGCGTCCAGCGCCGCCCGCGCGATGCCGACCGCGTTCGCCGCCACGCCGACCCGGTTCTCGGTCAGCGACTCCAGGATCACTGGATAGGTGCCGGTGCGGCCGCCGAGCAGACAGTCGTCCGGCACGAACGCGTTCTCGATATAGATCAGCCCGGTTTCCGAGGCCCGGATGCCTTCCTTCTTCAGACTGGAGATGGCGAAGCCGGGGTTCGGCAGCTCGACGATGAACAGGCTGATCGCGTCGGCGGTGAGCGCCGGATCGGTCCGCGCGGCCAGCATGACGAAGTCGGCAATCGGCGAATTGGTGATGTACATCTTCGCGCCGTTCAGGCGCCAGCCGCCGTCGACCTTCTCCGCCCGCGTCTTCAGCGCCCGGATGTTCGAACCGACATCAGGTTCCGACAAGCCGAAGGCGGCGATCTTCTCGCCCGCAACGGCGGGCCGGAAGAACCGCGCCTTCTGTTCATCTGTCCCGGTGCGCCAGATCGGCCAGATACCGAGATGACTGTGCGCCGACCAGCTCGACGCAAAGCCCTGGCAGACGTAGCTCATCTCCTCGCGGATCAGGCAGTCGCTGATCTTGTCCAGGCCGGTGCCGCCGTCCTCGGCCGGATAGCGCGCGCCGATCAGGCCAAGCTCGCCCCACTTGCGGAACAGCTCGCGCGGGAAGGTCTCGGTTTCGTCGGCCTCGGCCGCCAGCGGCGCCATCTCGGCGGCGGCGAACCGGCGCACCGTCTCGCGCACCTGCAGTTGTTCGTCGGTGTAGTTGAAATCCATGCATCCGCTCGCTGGCTGCCCATCCCTTGCCGCGGGTCTTTCGCGCCCGCGACTGTGGTAATAGTAACCTAAGCAACTTTACGGAGGACGGCGGCGATGCATGATTTGGTGATCCGCAACGGCACGGTCATCGACGGGACCGGGGCGGACCGTTTCGTCGCCGACGTCGCCGTCAAGGACGGCAAGATCGCCGAGGTCGGGCGCAACCTCGGGCCGGGCGAACGCGAGATCGACGCCGACGGCATGCTCGTCACGCCGGGCTTCGTCGACATCCACACCCATTACGACGGCCAGGCGACGTGGGATCCCCACCTCACCAACTCGTCCTGGCACGGTGTCACCACGGCGGTGTTCGGCAATTGCGGCGTCGGCTTCGCGCCGGTGCGGCCGGGCTCGGAACGGTACCTGATCAACCTGATGGAAGGCGTGGAGGACATCCCCGAGGTGGTCCTGGCCGAAGGCCTGGACTTCAAGTGGGAAAGCATCCCCGACTATCTCAACACGCTCGAGTCGACGCCCCGGCTGATCGACATCGGCGCTCAGGTCACGCACGGCCCGCTGCGCTTCTATGTCATGGGCGAGCGCGGCGCCGATCACGACGAAGCGCCGACGCCGGACGAGATCGACCAGATGGGCCGCCTGCTGGAGCAGGGCCTGAGGGCCGGCGCGCTCGGTTTCACCACCTCGCGCACCCGCAAGCACCGCGCCGCCGACGGCCGTCCGACGCCGGGCCTGAGCGCGGACGAGGCCGAGCTGACCGGTCTGGCCCAGGCGATGAAACGCGCCGGCAGCGGCGTCATCGAGGTCAACTCCGACTTTGGCCCGGGCGAGTTCGAGACCATGCGCGCGGCCGCCGAGATCGCCGGCCGACCGCTCTCCGTGCTGCTGGTCCAGGTCAACAACGACCCGACGCTGTGGCGAAAGACGCTGGATCAGGTCGGCCAGGCCGTCCGCGAAGGCACCGAAGCCAGGGCGCAGGTGGGCTGTCGCCCGATCGGCGTGCTGATGGGCCTGGAAACCAGCCTCAATCCCTTCATCGGCCATCCGGTGTGGCGCGACGATCTGGCAGCCATGGCGCCGACAGAGCGCGCCGCGCGACTGGCGGCTGACGCGAGCCTGCGCGAGAAGCTGCTCGACGAGTCGCTGGAGGGCAAGGACGGCCTCAACATCCAGCTCGACATGGCGAAGACCTTCGAGCTCGACGACCGCCTCGACTACGAGCCGGCGCCGGAGACCAGCCTCGTGGCGCGCGCCGCCGCCGGCAATGCCAGCGCCCGCGCCCTGGCGCTCGACGCGATGCTGGCGCACGGCGGCAAGGGCCTGCTGATCAACACCTTCGAGAACTACTCGAACGGCAACCTCGACGACGTACACGCCATGCTCACCGACCCGAACTCGGTGATGGGCGTGGCCGACAGCGGCGCCCATGTCGGCATCATCTGCGACTTCAGCGCCCCGACGCCGCTGCTCCCCCCCTGGGGCCGCGACCGTACGCGTGGGCCGAAGCTGCCGTTGGAGTTTCTCGTCGCCAAGCACAGCCGCGTCACCGCGCACCACTACGGCCTGTATGACCGCGGCGTGATCGCGCCGGGGCTGAAGGCGGACCTGAACGTGATCGATTTCGAGGCGCTGCGTCTGCGCCGCCCGGAGGTGGTCTACGACCTCCCCGCCGGCGGCAAGCGCCTGATCCAGAAGGCCGATGGCTATCGCCACACCTTCGTCGCCGGCCAGGAGATCATGCGCGACGGCGAAGTCTGCGATGCGCTTCCGGGCAAGCTGATCCGCGGTGCGCAGGCGCAGCGCTAGGCAGCGTCCATGCGCAACTCGAGATTGAGCCGTTGGTAAGGTATTTCACGCGGGTTGGTGAGTAATCCAATATTAAACTGATGAGCGCTCTTATGACTCCATCGCTTCAGTTGTCGGAGTTGTATGATGCGAATGAACTCATCTCTAAAGGTCGCTGTCTGTGCCGCGGCGCTGGCGCTGGTGCCAGCCGTTGCCGGCGCGGAAGACGGCGTGAGCGCCGATAAGATTCTGTTCGGCCAGGCCGCTGCCATGGAGGGCCCCGCCGCCGCGCTGGGCACCGGCATGCGGCTCGGCATCCAGGCCGCGTTCGCCGAGGCCAACGCCGCTGGTGGCGTTCACGGCCGCAAGATCGAGCTGGTAAGCTATGACGACGGCTACGAGCCGGATCGCTCGATCGAGGCCGTTCGCAAGCTAATCAACGAGGACAAGGTCTTCGCGCTGATCGGGCCGGTCGGCACGCCGACCTCGAAGGCCACCCAGCCGATCGCCACCGAGGCCAAGGTGCCGTTCGTCGGTCCGTTCACCGGCGCCGGGTTCCTTCGCAACGCCGCCCACGGCAACGTCGTCAACGTCCGCGCCACCTATGCGGCCGAGACCGAGACCTGGATCCGCCACCTGGTGGATGAGCGCAAGCTGGAGAAGATCGCCATCCTCTACCAGGACGACGCCTTCGGCCGCGTCGGCCTCGACGGCGTGACCAAGGCGCTGGACAAGCGCGGCATGAAGCTGGTCGCCGAGGGCACCTATCCGCGCAACACCACGTCGGTGAAGTCGGCCCTGCTGGCGATCCGCAAGGCGAAGCCGGATGCGGTTGTGATGGTCGGCGCCTACAAGCCGATCGCCGCCTTCATCAAGCTGTCCCGCAAGCTGAGCTTCAACCCGGCCTTCGTGAACATCTCCTTCGTCGGCTCCAAGGCCCTGGCGACCGAGCTGGGCAAGGACGGCGAGGGCGTGATCGTCTCGCAGGTCGTTCCCTTCCCGTGGGATTCCGGCAACGCGCTGATCAAGCGCTACCAGGCCGCCCTGACCGCGCACGACGCGACGGCCGAGCCGGGCTTCGTCAGCCTGGAAGGCTATCTCGTTGGCCGTCTCGCCGTTGCCGCTCTGGAGAAGGCCGGCAAGGACGTCACGCGCGAGGCGTTCCTGAATGCCGTGTGGAACACGGGCACCTTCGACTTCGACGGCCAGACCATGACGTTCGCGGCCGACGACAATCAGGGCATGGACGACGTCTTCCTGACGGTCATCCAGGCCAACGGCTCGTTCGAACCGATGCCGGCCCCGAAGCCGGCAAGTTGACGGCGTAGCAACGTAGGTGGACCGCCGCTGGCAACGGGTGCCAGCGGCGGATCCGCGGGGTCACCACAAAGAGGGTCACGATGAAATTCCAGCTCGCTCGCGGCAAGGACTTGGCGGCACGTTTCGCGCCTGGCATTGCCAAGCTCGGTGTTCGCCAGAAGATGATGCTTGGCTTTGGCGCCATCGTCGCGATGACGGTCGCCGCCGTGGGCATCGGCACGCTTTCGTTCAACTCGGTCGGCAGCACCTTCCATGTTCTGAAGACCAAGGAGATCAAGGCGTTCGAGGACGCCGCGCGACTCTCCGTGGAAAGCAACCATCTGACCGTGAGCGCCGCGTCACTGGTCAATGCGCAGGACGACGCTGAACGCACCATCGCCTCGATGCGCGTGACCAAGGTGGCCGACAAGCTCTCCGAGCTGGTGACCGAGCTTCCGCCCGGTAACGAAGCCGCGGACTCGCTGCGCGCGATCACGACGGCCTTCGACGCCAAGCTGGCACGCCTCGACGAACTGATCGGCGAACGGCTCAGCCAGGTCGAGCAGCGGCGCGGCGACATGGCCCTGCTGTTCCAGCGCCATCGCGAAGTCACCGAGGCGCTGGCGCCGCAGGTCGACGATGCCTATTTCGAGGTCGTGCTCGGCGGCGAGACCGCCGCCGACGAAGCCAGCTCGATCGTCGATACCATCGTTTCCGTCGACATGCTGGCGGTGCGCGCGATGCTGGAACTGCGCGCCGAGATTAACCTGCTGGTCGGTGCCGCATCCGCGACGCTGCTGGCGGAGAACGGCGGCACCGTGTTCAGCGGCCGTCAGGTGAACATCGAGAACCGCGTGCGCGACGCCCTGGCGCAGGTCGGCGAGATCGAGATCGGCGCCGACATCGAAGCCCTGCTTACGTTGAGCGAGGAGGTTCGCGAGCTCCGCGCCGACGACGCGTCGATGCCCGACTTCCTGCTGCAGCAGAAGCTTGCCAGCCTCGTCGACGCGCAGGAGACCATCGAAACCCATCTCTCGCTGATCAGCGAGGATCGCGTCGACGAACTGTCGGCCAATGCCGGCGAGGCGGTCGGCGCCAACGGCAAGCTGATCAAGGACCTGATGAGCAACCAGGTCGACAAGCTGAAGCTCTACCTGGAGACCCTGGGTCAGCTGCATCAGTTCGTGGCCCTGCTGGTGCAGGGATCGCTGACCGAGGATCCGACGCTGATCGTGCCGCTGCAGGACCAGGTCCGCGCCGCGTACATCAAGCTGATCGACGCGATCGGCCTGGTCGAGAATGACGAGCTCACCGCGCTCAGCGGCGACGTCCTCGCAGCGGCGGATCCGGACACCGGTCTGCTGGCCAAGCGCCTGCAGGAGCTGGAAGCCATCGCGCAGGCCCAGAACCTAGTGGCCCAGGTGTTCGCCGACAGCGAGGCCATCGGTTCGAAGGTCGAGAACCTGCTCGACAAGGAGAAGGCGCTGGTCGACGAGTTGTCGGAGTCGATCGCCACGAAGCTGCGCAACGGCACGATCGCCCTGATCGTCGTCGGCATCGCCGCCCTGCTGGCCGCCGTCTCGATCGTTGTGTTCGTCGTCGACCGCGGCATTGCCCGCCCGCTGACCGCCGTTGCCGGCCTGACGCGGCGACTGGCCGACGGCGACCTAGAGGTGGACGTCGATATTCCGTCGC
Source organism: uncultured Rhodospirillales bacterium (assembly GCA_964627965.1). Classification (GTDB taxonomy): domain Bacteria; phylum Pseudomonadota; class Alphaproteobacteria; genus JAVKFY01. Next base: position 2,532 of record CAZVLI010000078.1, on the reverse strand, counting down.
GCCGCGACGAGATCGGCGACCTCATCGATGCGGTCAAGGTGTTCCGCGACAGCGGTCTGGAACGCGCCCGTCTCGCCGCCGCGGCGGCCGACGAACAGCGCGAACGCGCCGAGCGTCAGAACCGGGTCGACACCCTGATCACCGACTTCCGCGGCGAAGTGCAGTCGGCACTCAGCACGGTCGCGGCCCAGGCCGATCAGATGCAGAGCACGGCCGGCGCCTTGACCAACGTGGCCGACAGCACCGCCACGCAAGCCGACAGCGCCGCACAGGCATCGACCGAGGCTTCGAGCAACGCGCAGACCGTGGCGTCCGCGGCCGAAGAGCTGTCCGCGTCCATCGGCGAGATCAATCAGCAGGTCACGCGCACGTCCGATGTCGTCGCCCGCGCCACCGAGAACGCGCAGGCGAGCGACAGCAAGATCGCCGAGCTGGACGATGCCGCCCGCAAGATCGGCGACGTCGTCGGCCTGATCAACGATATCGCCGAGCAGACCAACCTGCTGGCGCTGAACGCCACGATCGAGGCCGCCCGCGCCGGCGAGGCCGGCAAGGGCTTCGCCGTGGTCGCCTCGGAAGTGAAGAGCCTGGCGACGCAGACCACCAGGGCGACCGAGGAGATCGCCGCCCACATCGCCGGCATCCAGGGCTGCACCGGCGACGCCGTGCAGGCCATCCAGCAGATCACCGCGACGATGCGGGAGATCAACGAGTTCGCCAGCCAGATCGCCGCCGCCGTCCAGGAACAGGGCGCCGCGACCGGCGAGATCTCACGCAGCGCCGGCGACGCCGCGGAAGCCTCGGCGTCGGGGGAGCAGACCATGAGCTCGGTCACCGACAGCGTCGGCGAGACGAACCAGGCGGCAAGCCAGGTGCTGTCCGCCTCGGCCGACGTGAACGCCCAGGCGACGAGCTTGCGCCAGACCGTCGACCGCTTCCTGGATCAGGTCGCGGCCGCCTAAGCACACCCCTACCCGGCTGGCGCGAAGCTATCGGGCCGCGCCAGCCGCCACGGGGTGTCGTAGTCGCTGTCGCCGGTCTCGCCGTCGTCGCGAAGGCATCCGGCCGGCAACACCGGGAACGCCTTGTCGGCCGGCAGGACGTCGCCGTTCTTCTGCCGCACCTGGATGTGCCAGGGCTGTAGCTGACGCGGATGTTCGAACCCGGCCGCGCCCACCAGGTCGCCCAGCGCACGCAGCGTGTTGCGATGGAAGTTGGCGACCCGCTGCGACTTGTCCGGTACCACCAGCGAGCGCTGCCGCAAGCGGTCCTGCGTCGCCACGCCGGTGGGGCACGTGTTGGTGTGGCACGCCTGCGCCTGGATGCAGCCGAGCGAGAACATGAAGCCGCGTGCCGAGTTCACCCAGTCGGCACCGAGCGCGCTGGCCCAGACCAGATCGAAGGCGGTGATCATCTTGCCACTGGCGGCGATACGGATCTCGTCGCGCAAGCCGGCGCCGAGCAGCGTGTTGCGCACGAAGGTCAGGCCCTCGGCCAACGGCGTGCCGATGTGATTGGCGAACTCCAGCGGTGCCGCTCCGGTGCCGCCCTCCTTGCCATCGACGACGATGAAGTCCGGCCGAATCCCGGTTTCCAGCATCGCCTTCACCACCGCCATGAACTCCCAGCGGTGACCGATACAGAGCTTGAAGCCGACCGGCTTGCCGCCGCTGGCCTCGCGTAGCTGCTGCAGGAAGTGCATGAAGGCGATCGGCGTGTCGAAGGCGTTGTGTGCCGGCGGCGAGATGCAGTCGCGGCCCATCGGCACGCCGCGCGCGTCGGAGATCTCAGGCGTGATCTTGGCCGCCGTGGCCCGGCTTGGCGCCCTGCGACAGCTTCACCTCGATCATCTTCACCTGCTCGTCGACGGCGCGCTCGGCGAACTTGCCGACATCGAAACGCCCGCCGTCGGTGCGGCAACCGAAGTAGGCGGTGCCGAGCTGCCAGATCAGGTCGCCGCCGCCGGCGCGGTGAAAGGCGCTGATGCCGCCCTCGCCGGTGTCGTGCGCGAAACCGCCGATCCTGGCGCCACGGTTGAGCGCCTCGATGGCATGCGCGCCCAGCGCCCCGAAGCTCATCCCGGAGATGTTCAGCGTGGAGGCTTCGTAGGGTTTCGAGCAGGCCTCGCCGCCGACCTTCACGCGGTAGTCGCTGTGCCCATGCGGCTTGGCCGCCATCGAATGCGTCAGCCAGAGATAGCCGGCGCCGTAGACGTCCTGGCGGGTGCCGAACGGCCGCAGCCCCTCCTCGCCCTTCGCGCGCTGGTAGACGATGGACCGTTCCTCGCGGCTGAACGGCACCTCGTCGCGGTCGCTCTCGATAAGGTACTGACGGATCTCCGGCCGGATGCCCTCGAAGATCCAGCGCATGTGGCCGATCACGGGATAGTTGCGCAGCAGGCTGTGCTGCACCTGCATCAGGTCCCACACGCCGAGCAATGCCAGCGCCAGCAGCGGGACCGCAACCCACCATGCCAGAGGCCACCGGAACCCGGCGAGTACCGACACCAGCGCAAGCACGACGATGCCCGCG
>CAZVLI010000077.1:1529-10034 GCA_964627965.1 uncultured Rhodospirillales bacterium | reverse complement strand
GATGGTGACGCGCGCGTTCGTGCCCAGCGCCTGGGCCGCCTTCGCGACCGCGGCGAGCGCCTCCGGCTCGGCGTTCTGCTCGAAGTAGCCGTCGGCGACGGCGATCCGCAGCCCATCGGCGCCCTTGGCCAGTTCGCCCGCGATCGGCTCGGCCGGCATCTGCGCGCAGACCGGGTCGTTCGCGTCCGGTCCCTGCATCGCGTCGTAGGCCAGCGCCAGGTCGGCCGGGGAGCGCGCGAACGGCCCGAGATGGTCGAGCGAGGCGACGAACAGGAACGAGCCCGCCCGCGTCAGCCGCCCATAGGTCGGCTTCAACCCGAACAAGCCACAGAAGGCCGACGGCACGCGAATCGAGCCGTTGGTGTCGGATCCCAGCGCCAGCGGCACCAGGCCGGAGGCGACCGCCGCGCCGGACCCGCCCGACGAGCCGCCGGTCATGTGGTCGGTGTCCCAGGGGTTGCGACTCGGCTGGTAATGCGTGTTCTCGCCGGTGAAGTCGTAGGCGTACTCGCCCATGTTAAGCGCGCCGAGCAGGATCGCACCGGAGCCATTCAGGCGCTGGATCAGCGGCGCGTCCGCCGCCTTCGGCGCATTGTCGGCGTTGATCTTGGAGCCGGCGAGCGTGGTCACGCTCTCGATGTCGATCAGGTTCTTCACCGCGAAGGGCACGCCGGCGAGCGGCCCTGGATCGCGCCCGGCCGCCACCGCCGCGTCGACCGCCGCCGCTTCCGCGCGCGCCCGATCCTTGGTGACCTCGGTAAAGGCGTTGACCTTGGGCCCGACCGTCTCCAGCCGCGCCAGCGCCTCGTCCAGCACCGCCGTGGCCTTGGTCTCGCCGGCGCGAACCGCGCGGGCGATCTCGCCCGCCGTCTGCATCAGCACGCTCATCGGCTCAGGCCCGGAAGACCGGCGCCGCCTCGACGGTATCGTCGAGTGGCTGGGCCATCACCACCTGCGCCAGCCGGTGCGTCGCGCGCATCTGCTCCGCAACACCGGCCTTCAGTTGTTCCGGAATCGGCAGCTCTAGCGCTGCCGCCGCGGCCTCGACGTAGGCCTCGGCATCGAAAGGCTTGTCCGCCATGCCCTCATTCTCCCCTGAACCTCCCCGGCGATTTCTTGTTGTCGCCTAGTGCGCCTCGTTCGACGGCCGGTGTCAATTGCGCCGCCGCCGCCAAGGCGTCATACAGGGGGACGACTATTCCCGTCTCTCACGCCGCCGACCGGAGCCGACCATGGCCAGCCCCGACCCTGACTTCCGCCCCCGCGTCTACAGCATGGAGGGCGGGCGCAACTTCCGCGAGCTGGGCGGCTACCGTGCCGACGACGGCCGGCGGGTGCGCTACGGCCGGCTGTTCCGCTCCGCCCATTTGGGCGAGCTCACCGAAGCCGACCATGACCAGCTCGACGAGATCAGCCTGCGCTGGATCATCGACCTGCGCGGCACGGTGGAATCGGAGATGACGCCGGCGCGGCTGCGCGAGGGCTACGGCGCCGCTCGCATGCCGCTGCCCATCGAGCCCAAGGCCGGCGCCGCGCTGCGCGAGATGTTGGCAGCCGGCGATGCCACGGCGGAACACGCCAAGGATCTGATGCACGGCTCCTACCGCGCCTACGCGGCCGACTATGCCGACGTGTACCAGCGCTTCCTGCACCACGTTCTGGAGGATGACCACCACCCAATCCTGTTCCACTGCACCGCCGGCAAGGACCGCACCGGCTTCGGCGCCGCGATCATCCTGCGCGCGCTCGGCGTGCCGTGGGAGACGGTGGTCGCCGACTACCTGCTGACCAACCAGTTCATCGACCTGACCCGCTCGGTGCTGGCCCAACAGTACGATCCGGAGATCGTCATGCCGATGATCGAGGTGCGCCTGGAATACCTGGAGACGGCCTTCAACACCGTCGACGAGGTCTACGGCTCTTTCGAGACCTACCTGCGCGAAGCGCTCGACATCGACGACGCCCGCCGCACGCGGCTCGCCGAGGTGCTGCTGGAGCCGGGCGACGGCTGAGCGTTACTCCGCCGCCTGCCGCGCCGCCGCCAACTCGCTGAGGCAATCGTCGGGCAACGACTCGATCGGCGTGAAGTCGCGGTGCGCGATCCATTCCGCGCGCTTGAACTGGCGGATGTGGTTGGAGACCTCGCACAGGCTCAGGTAGACGATGGTCCGATGCCATGGACTGATGTTCGACGGGCTGGCGTGCACCAGGTTGGAGTGGAACATCAGCACCGACCCGGCCGGCCCGAGCGGCGCCACGATGCCGCCCTCGTCGGCCAGCCGGCTCATCGTCTCGCGATCCAGCGTCCATAGCGGATAACTGGTGCTCTCCAGATCGTGCCCGGCCTCATAGACGCCCGACGTGTGGCTGCCCGGTATGAACATCAGCGGGCCGTTCGCCACGGTCACGTCGTCGACGAAGACGGCGATGTTCATCGCCCGCGGCTCCGGCATCTGGTCGTCGCGGTGCCAGGTGCCGAAGTCCTGGTGCCACTGCCACACGTCGCCGTCGAAGGCCGCCTTGGCGTTGACCTTGTACTGGTGCATGTAGACGTCGCCGTCGAGCAACTGCTTGACCGGCTCGACCAGCCGCGGATGCCGGCCCAGCCGACGGAACGCCTCGTTGTAGGTGTGTGCCGCGAAGGCCGTGCGCGCGACGCCCGATTTCTCGCGCCAGACCTCCTCGCGGTCGAGGGCGAACACGTCATGCGCCGCCTCGCGCAGCACCGTCGCCTCGTCGGCCGAAAAACATTCCGGCAGGAACAGGTATCCCTCGCGCTGGAACTGCTCGATCTGGTCCTGGCTGAGCTTCATGGCGGCATGTCTCCTCGATTGCCGGGATGATATGACGCCGTCCCACCGAACGTCGAGGTTTGCCCATCCGGCAGGCAACCAGGCGTATGGCCCGTGAAGGTGCGCTATGCGACGATCCCGTGATCGATTGGGCGACTGTCCGACGACGGCGTTGAGGGAGGCCAGATGAAACTCGCCATCGAGATCGGACGACTGCAGGCGGACAACCTCGGCCAGATGACCGAGTGGGTGCAGCTTGCCGAGCGACTGGGCGTCGCGATGGCGTTCTCGGCCGAGGCGTGGTGGAGCGATGCTGCAACGCCGCTCGCATATCTGGCCGACAAGACCAGTCGCATCAAGCTTGGCACCGGCATCATGCAGACCGCCGCCCGCTCGCCGGCGATGACGGCCATGACCGCGCTGACGCTGCACGACCTCACGGGCGGGCGCTTCGTCCTGGGACTCGGCGCCAGCGGGCCGCAAGTCGTCGAAGGGCTCCACGGTGTCCCTTACGCCGCGCCGCTGACCCGGCTGAAGGAGACGGTGGAGATCTGTCGGCTCGTCTTCTCGGGCGAAAAGGTGCGATACGACGGCAAGGTGTTCCAGCTACCGCTGCCGGATGGCGAAGGAAAGTCCATACGCGTCGAACACGAGCCGACGGACATTCCGATCTATCTCGCCACGCTCGGGCCGAACTCGCTGCGCTACACGGGCGCGGCTGCCAACGGCTGGCTCGGCACCTCGTTCTCACCCGATCACGCGGACGCTCACCTGGCATACCTGCGAACCGGCGCGGAGAAAGCCGGCCGGACACTGGCCGATCTGGACCTCTGCGTGTCGGTCCGCGTCGAGATCGGTGACGACGTGGAGGAGATCATTCGGCGTCGCAAACGCGGCGTCGCCTTCAACATGGGCGCGATGGGCTCTGCATCGACCAACTTCTACAACGAAGCCATGCAGCGGGCCGGCTACGTCGACGACGCCAAGGCGGTGCAGTCGCTCTGGCTCGCGGGGAAGCGCGACCAAGCCGTCGAGCGGGTCCCGGACGAGATGGTGACCGCCTTTCAGGCTGTCGGGACCCGAGACATGGTGGCCGAGCGGCTCCGCCGCTATCGGGACGCCGGCATCACCACCTTGAAGCTCGGCCTCGATAGCGCGCCCCTCGGGAACCCGCGTTACGAACTACTGGAAAACGTCGTCGATCTCGTGGAGGCACTGAAATGAAGCTCTACATGGTGCCGCTGGCGCCGAACCCGACCAAGGTCATGCTCTACATCGCCGAGCGCGCCGAGATGAGCGTCGACATGGGCATCGAGCAGATCACCGTGAACACCTTGAAGGGACGACACCGCGAACCGGAACACCTCGCGCGCAACCCGTTCGGGACCCTGCCGACGCTCGAACTCGACGACGGCTCGTACATCGTGGAGTCGCTGGCGATCATGGAATACCTGGAAGACAAGTTTCCCGACAGCGCGCTGCTCGCCGGCACGCCCGAAGCGCGCGGCCACGCCCGGGACGTCGAGCGGATTGTCGACCTGCGCGTCGGCGGCCCCGTAGGCGCCTACGTTCATGCCAAGAAGTCGCCGCTCGGCCTGCCGCCCGACCCGGAACGCGCCTCGGCGATGGAAACGCAGCTCCAGACGCCGCTCGACTACCTGGAGAAGCTCCTGTCCGACGGCCGACCGCTGCTGCTCGGCGATCGCGTTTCGATCGCCGATTGCACCCTGCAAGCCTCGCTGCAGTTCCTGCGCTTCATCGAGGCGGACCTGTTCGGCGACCGGCCGTGCTTGCGCGCCTGGGATGCCCTGTACCGCGACCGGCCGGCGGCAAAGAACGTGCTGCGCTGGTGACGCGCCGCCGCCGGCGGATGCACGTTTGACCGCTCACCCGCGCCACGGCACTCTTTCGGCATGCTGAGCGCCGAACAGAACCGGATGGTCACCGAAACCGACCCCGGCACCCCCGCCGGCGATCTCCTGCGCCGCTACTGGCAGCCGGCGGCGCTGGTCGAGGAGCTTCAGGGCGAACGTCCGGTCCTGCCGGTGCGCCTGCTCGGCGAGGACTTGGTGCTGTTCCGCGACGAGGCCGGCACCTATGGCCTGATCGGCCGGCACTGCCCACATCGCGGCGCCGACCTCTGCTACGGGCGGCTGGAGGATGGCGGCCTGCGCTGCCCGTTCCACGGCTGGCTGTTCGACGCGGCCGGCAAGTGCCTGGAACAGCCGGCCGAGCCGGTCACTTCCAACTTCCATCGGAAGGTGCGCCATCCCGGCTACCCCGTCCGCGAGGCCAGCGGCATCCTCTTCGCCTATCTCGGCCCGGGCGAGCCGCCGCCACTGCCGGCCTTCGACTGCTTTCAGGCGCCGGACAGCCATACCTTCGCCTTCAAGGGCCACATCGACGCCAACTGGCTGCAATCGCTGGAGGTCGGCATCGACCCGGCGCACGCCGCCTACCTGCACCGCTACTTCGAGGACGCCGAGGCGGAGGAAAACTACGGCCTCCAGTTCCGCGACAAGGTCGCGAACACGGAAATTCCGCTGACCCAGCTCATGCGGCAGTTTCCAAACCCGCAGATCGAGGTCGAGACCACCGACTTCGGCCTGCGCATCTTCGCGTTGCGCGACCTGGACGACACCCGCCGCCACGTGCGCGTCACCAACCTGATGTTCCCGCAGGCGGTGGTGATCCCGCTGTCGCAGGACATGACACTGACCCAGTGGCACGTGCCGATCGACGACCGGCAGAGCTGGTGGTACGCGATCTTCTCCGCCTTCGTCACGCCGGTCGACAAGGCGCAGATGCGTGCCGATCGCGTCAAGCTGATCGACACGCCGAGCTACCGCCCGCGCCGCAACCGCACCAACAACTGGGGCTACGACGCCGCCGAACAACGGACGCGGACCTATACCGGCATGGGCGACGACATCAACGTGCACGACGCCTGGGCGGTCGAGTCCCCCGGTCCAATCCAGGACCGCACGCGCGAACATCTCGGCACCACCGACAAGGCGATCATCGCCAACCGCAAGCTGCTGTTCGCCGCCATCGAAGCCGTCGGCAATGGTGACACGCCGATGGCGCTGTCCGATCCGGAGAACCCGCTGGCGATCGACACCGTCGTGCCGACCGAAGGCTGGGACGCAGCCTGGCGCGCGGCCGAGTCGCAGCGTCGCGCCAACTCCCCCTGGGCGGACAAAACCCAGACAGGGCGTCGATGAGCAGCGGCTCGACCGGCCGCCACGCTTTCGCCGAACGTGCCGGTCTGGCCTCGCCGGAACGCGACCACGCCTGCCGCGAGTTGCTGAAGCGCGCCCAGGCCGACGGCATCGAGGCGGTGCGCCTGTCCTTCGTCGACCAGCACGGCATCCTTCGCGGCAAGACCTTGGTGGCAAGCGAGCTCGCGGGTGCCCTGGCCAACGGCTGCTCGATGACCTCGACATTGCTGACCAAGGACACCTCGCACCGCACCGTCTTCGCGGCGTTCACCGCCGACGGCGGTGTCGGTATCGAGGAAATGGCCGGCGCGGCCGACTTCCTGATGGTCCCCGACCCGGCGAGCTTCCGTGTGCTGCCCTGGGCCGAGGCGACCGGCTGGCTGCTGTGCGACATCTACTTCCCCAGCGGCGCGCCCGTGCCCTTCTCGACCCGCGCGATCCTGGCCCGCACGCTCGACGACCTCGCGACGCGGGGCTACGAGCTGGTCTGCGGCCTGGAGGTCGAGTTCCACCTGTTCGACATCGACGACTACAAGCTCGATGCGCCCGACGCGACCATGCCCGGCGCGGCGCCGGAAGTCTCGCTGCTAACCCAGGGCTACCGTTACCTGACGGAGGCGCGCGGCGACGAGATCGAGCCGCTGATGACGCTGCTGCGCCGGTCGCTCCAGGCGCTGGACCTGCCGGTCCGCTCACTGGAGGTCGAGTTCGGGCCGTCGCAGGCCGAGATCACCTTCTCGCCGTCGACGGGCATGGCACCGGCCGACCAGATGGTCCTGTTCCGCTCCGCCGTCACGCAGATCTGCCGGCGTCAGGGCGTGCTCGCCAGCTTCATGTGCCGCCCGGCCCTGCCCAACGTGCTATCCAGCGGCTGGCACCTGCACCAGTCGCTCACCAAGGGCGACGCCAACGCCTTCATGCCGGACGACGATGCGGCGCCGCTGTCGCCGCTCGGTATGGGCTATCTCGCCGGCTTGCTGGAACACGCCGGCGCGGCGTCCGTGTTCACCACGCCCACGATCAACGGCTACAAGCGTTACCGCCCCTACTCGCTGGCGCCGGACCGGGTGAACTGGGGCATCGACAACAAGGGCGCGATGCTGCGCGTGAACGGCGCACCGGGCGACGTCGGCAGCCGCATCGAGAACCGCGTCGGCGAACCCGGCGCCAACCCGTATCTCTACATCGCCAGCCAAGTCGCCGCCGGCCTGGACGGCATCGACCGTGGCCTGACGCCACCGCCGCCCGCCGGCGCGCCGTACGAGCAGCCGGCGGCCAAGCTGCCCGCCAGCCTGATCGAGGCGGTCGATGCGCTCGCCGCGTCCGAGCTCTACCGCAAGGCCTTCGGCACGCAGTTCGTCGACTACCTCGTGCACATCAAGAAGGCCGAGATCGCCCGCTTCCTGTCGGACGTCACCGACTGGGAACAGCGCGAGTATTTAACGCTGTTCTAGACTCGCCACCATCCGAGGCGGCTTAACGACGTGGATGGCCCGGACCAGCCGGGCCATGACGACATGGATATCGAAACCTCGTCATGCCCCGGCTGGTCCGGGGTATCCAGGTCCTTCGGCCGCCGCCGGCCGTGCAGGATCGGCAATGTCGCCGACCTGTCAGTCGACCTTCACGCCCGCACCGGCCAGCAACACCCGCGCCGCCGCGCCGGCCGACGCCGCGACCGAGGGATCGCCGCCACGTACCAGCGACGTCGCGATCGCGCCCTCCAGCAGGATCACCATCTGCTCCGCCAGCGCCGCCGGATCGGCCACCCCGAGTGCGCGTAGGTTGTCCTCGAACCACTGCCGCCGGCGCGCCTTGTAGGCGGCGCTGATCGGCAACGCGGGGTGACCCGGCGCGCCGCCCAGCTCGGCGACCGCGTTGACAAAGGGACAGCCGCGAAAGCTCTGCGTCGCGAACCAGCGTTCCAGGTTCTCGAACGCCCCCAGCACCACCTGCAGTGGCGGCCCTTCCGCCGCTGTCAGCGCCGCCGCGCGTCGCGCCAGATACGCGGCGACGAGATCGTCCTTGGACGCGAAGTGCTTGTAGAGCGTGCGCTTGCTGACGCCCGCAGCCTTGGCCAGCGTGTCCACGCCGACCGCCTGAATACCTTTGAAGTAGAACAGCTTGTCGGCCGCCCGCAGGATGCGCTCGTGCACTTCCGCGCGCGGCCGGCGCTGGCTCATGCCGGGCTCGCCACCGGTGGCGGCGGTTTCGCCTGGCCGCGGAACGCCACCGCGATCTGTGTCAGCCCGGCCGCCAAGCCCACCGCTACGCCGATCACCCATGCCGCATCATAGCTGCCCAGCAGATCGAAGATCAGCCCGCCGCCGAAGGCGCCGACGAAGCTGCCGACCTGGTGGCTGACGAAGGCGACGCCGCCCAGCATTGCCTGCCAGCGCAGGCCGAAAGTATCGACGATCCAGCCGGCGACCAGCGGCGCCACGCCGAGCCACAGGAACCCCATCGCCGACGCGCAGATCCGCCTCGACTCC
>CAZVLI010000077.1:0-1519 GCA_964627965.1 uncultured Rhodospirillales bacterium | reverse complement strand
GGCACGCGGAAGTACCAGACCAGCAGGCACGAGCGCGCGACATAGATGCCGCCGAGCAGCGCCAGCTTGTTCCAGCGCCCGCCGGCCCAGCCGAAGAACAGGCTGCCCAGCACGTTGAACCCGCCGATCAGCCCCAGCGCCTGTGCCCCCAGCATCGGCTGCATGCCACAGATCTCCAGGTAGGCCGGCAGGTGCGTGGTCAGGAACACCAGCTGCATGCCGCAGACGAAGTACGCCACCGTCATCACCACGAAGGCGGCGTTGCGCAACGCCATGGCCAGCGCCTGCCACCCGTTCTGGTCGTCGGCACCGCCGGGCATCGCCGGCAGCGGGACCTTGTCGGCCCGCGCCGCGTACCACGCCGCCGGCAGCATCACCGCCGACAGCACCGCGAAGCCGATAATGCCCTCGCGCCAGCCACCCTGCTCCAGCAGCGCCTGGCCGAACGGCGCGGCGAACATCGCGCCTAAAGAACCGGCGGCCGAGACCACGCCGAGCACCGTGGAGCGCACTGCCGCCGGCACCGCCCTTGCCGCCGCCGCCATCGCCAGCGCCGGTCCGCAACAGGCCATCGACACGCCGATGGCGAAGCCGGCGCCGATCAGCACCGCGAGCATGCCGTCGGCGACGCTAAGCAGCGCGAGGCCGGCCAGATATAGCACCGCGCCGAACAGCATCGGCCCACAGAACCCGGTGCGAACCACCAGTGCGCCGACCACCGGCTGCATGAAGCCCCAGACCAGGTTCTGCACCGCGATGGCCAGCGTGAAGTCCGAGACGGAAATGCCGATGTCGGCGGTCAACGACGGCATGAAGATGCCGAGGCTCTGCCGCAGGCCCATGGCCAGCGTGAGCATCAGCGAGGCGCCGATCAGGATCAGCCAGACGGGCCGGGTCAGTGAGAGCATTTATGTAAACCGATCTGTTTACATTACGCTAGACGCCGCCCCGCCCCCGGTCAACGAACCACACCCGCATGCCTGCCATGCGTCGGCGCCGCGCGACCGAACCGGGGTGCGGCTGCCCACGAATGCGCCTAGTCTTACGAGCAGGGGAGAAACGCCATGCACGACATCGTCATTCGCGGCGGCAGGATCGTCGACGGCTCCGGCGGGGACGCTTTCGCCGGCGACGTCGCTATCGACGGCGACCGCATCACCCAGGTCGGCGGTAAGGCCGGTCCCGGCCGCCAGGAAATCGACGCCGACGGCGCGCTGGTCACGCCCGGCTTCGTCGACATCCACACCCACTACGACGGGCAGGTCACCTGGGATCCGTACCTCACCCCATCGAGCTGGCATGGCGTGACCTCGGTGGTGATGGGCAATTGCGGCGTCGGCTTCGCGCCGGCGCGCCCGGACCGCCACGACTGGCTGATCGGCCTGATGGAGGGCGTGGAGGACATCCCCGGCTCGGCCCTGGCGGAAGGCATCGACTGGTCCTGGGAGAGCTTCCCCGAGTACCTCGACGCACTCGACGCCAAGCCGCTGGCGCTCGACATCGGCACCCAGGTGCCGCA
>CAZVLI010000076.1:0-10034 GCA_964627965.1 uncultured Rhodospirillales bacterium | reverse complement strand
GGCCAGTCCGATCGCCAGGCGCAGCAGCGTGGTCTTGCCGCAGCCGCTCGGCCCCATGATGGCGATGAACTCGCCGCGCTCCACGGCGAGGTCGACCTGCTCCACGGCGACGAAGTCGCCGAAGCGTTTGTGGAAGCGCCGCACATGCAGGTCGGGCGGCGGCAGGCTGGGCTCGCTCACGGCAGATGCGGTCATACGCGACGTGTCGGCGCGGCGGCCGCCGGCGCTACCGGCGGCCGCCAACGTCCTACCCCTTGCTGGTCTTGAACTCGTTGTAGATCGCGATCCAGTCCTTGTCGGACTGCTGTACCGGCAGGCCGCGCGGCACGCTCTTCTCGATCAGGGTCTCGACCAGCATCTTGCCCGGGTTCTTGGGATCGGGGATGTAACTCATCAGCTTGGTCTGCTCCTCGTCCCAGTGCTGGGTCACCTTCATGTTCGGCGCCCGGGCCTTGAAGCCCTTGGTGTAGACGAGGTCCGACTGCACCCGCGACGTGCTCATGTACTCGATCCACTTGAGCGCGAGGTCCTTGTTGCGGCTGTGCGAGCACAGCGCCGCCGCCTCGGTCCAGCGGATCGAGCCCTCGTCGGGCACCGTGGAGGCGAAGTTGTCGTAGCCGGCGACGATCAGCGTGATCTCCATATCGCCGGTCGGCGTGACCCACGCGTCCTCGTTGATCAGTGCGTTGACCAACCCCTGGTTCTGCTCGCTGAACACGCTGATCTGCGGGCGCAGCTTGAACAGCCAGTCCTTCACCTTGCCGAGCTGCGCGTCGGAGATGTCATAGGGGCGCTGGTTGTTCGGCGACACCGCCAGGCTGGCATTCGACATGTTCGGCAGATACCAGTCGAACATCGCCACCTTGCCCTTGAACTTGGGCAGGAACAGCGAGGCCCAGGTGTTCGCCTCCTCGGCATCCATGAACTTGGTGTTGTAGGACAGGCCGTAGAAGCTGAAGCGCGTCGGCACGCCCCAGATCATGCCGCCGTCGGCCCGCAGCAGCGGGAAGTCGGCATAGTCCGGGTGGAAGTCCTTCAGGTTCGGGAAGTCCGCCGGCTTCATCGGGTCCAGCGCCTTCTGCGCGGTCAGCTTCTGGACGTACTCGGCGTCGGAGATGATCGCGTCGAACGTGCCCTTCGGCGACTGCGCGTAGAACTGCAGCATCTGCTCGCCGCCGATGTAGGTCTTGAACTCGACCTTGCACTTGTTGACGTCCTCGAACTCCTCGATGACCGGCTTCTCCTCGTAGCCGGGCCAGCACAGGATGCGGAGCTTGTCGGCCGCCTTGGCCTGCCGCTCGAAGATTGTCAGGTTCGACCATGCCACCGCGCCGGTCGCCATGGCACCGGCGATGAACTGGCGGCGTGTCGCCTCGATGCGTTGCCGCTTGGCGGCCGCCTTGGTCTGCTTCGGTTTTCCCATTTGCACCCTCCTGTTCACTGTCGCGCTCGTCGGCGCTCGCCGCTACGGCCTCGGCCGCGCTGGGCGAGTACTGGCAAGTTGCATGCCATCCGTCGGAAGCGTGCGATTCAGTGCGTGTGGCCGGCGCCGTAGCGGTGCAGGTGGTACGGCTGGTTCGACAATCCGATGCAAAAGCTGCCAACGATGCCTTCGAGTTGTGCACTCAGCTCGGCATTGTGTGCATTTAGTTCGGACAAGCGTTCGGCCGCCGCCTCGGCATCCGCCGCGAGCTTGCTCATGTCACAGGCGACTTTGCGGCCGTTCTCGACCACGGTGCGGCCGCCGACCATCACACGATCCACGCCGGTGCCGTCCTCGACCAGAACGACCTGGTTGGTCGCGTCGTTGAGCGGGATCCAGTTCACGCGGTCCAGTGCCAGAAAGACAATGTCGGCCTTGTAGCCGGGGGCGATGCGGCCGACCTTCTCGAAGCCGAGCGCGCGGGCGGAGCCGACCGTCGCAGCGTTCAGTACCTCGTCCGATGCCAGCCAGCGATTGTAGTCAGGCACCCGCACGTTGGAGACCATCGAGGCATAGCGCATCGCCTCGTACATGTTCTGATTGTCCGAACAATTGGCAGAATCTGTGCCGATGCCTAGATTCACGCCAAGTTCGAGCATCCGCCGAGCGTCGGCGATGCCTGAGCCCAGCCGCATGTTGGAACCGGGATTGTGCGCCACCGAGGCGCCGTGATCCGCCAGCCGGCGCATGTCGTCGTCGTCCAGCCAGACGCCGTGCGCGACCGTGAAGTCCGGCCCGATCAGGCCGAGTTCGTCGATGTAGGCGGTCAGCGTCTTGCCGTAGCGCTTGAAGGCCGAGACCGCCTGGACCTTGGACTCCGCGACGTGGCTGTGCAGCACCACCCCGTAGTCGCGGGCCAGCCGGGCGGAGCCGCCGATCAGCTCGTCGGAACAGTGCAGCGGGATGATCGGGGCGACGCCGAGGCGCACCTGCTCGGTGTCCAGCGACCAGCCGTGCAACTGCTCCTTCATCATCTTGAGGCTGGTCTCGTGCGGCGCCTCCTCGTAGGCGGCGACAGCTTGTCGGTGACGTTCCGGCAGGGCGTCGAGCAAGCCGGGGATGGCCTGATAAAAGGACAGGTCGGCCAGCATCGGCGCCACGATGGCGCGCATCCCGGCGTCGGCATAGGCCTGGCCGACGGCGGCAATCTCCTCCACCGACGCTGTGGGGTACCCGAAGGTGAGGTCGTAGGCCGCCGTGCAGCCCTTCATCACCATCTCGACCGCGCCGATATAGGTGTTGAGGTACTTATACTCCAGGCTCTGGTTCGCCATCATGCCGGGCGCGCCGACCCACAGCAGCTCCAACGTCCAGCGGTCGGCGCCGGCCTTTGACAGATTGCCCATGCCATGCGTGTGCGCGTTGATCAGGCCCGGATGCAGCAGCCGCATCGACGCGTCGATCACGGTGGCGTCGTCGGGCGCGTCCATGCCGGGTGGTCCGACCGCAGCGATGGTGTCGCCGAGGATCAGGATGTCGGCCGGCGGCGCGGCATGGCCGTCGACATCAAGCAGCCTGCCACCGCGAATGACGATCTTCGATTCCGTGGACATGTTCGCCTCCCTTGTGGCGCCTATGTCCGGTCATGCTCGCAAGCGCTGTGCCAGCGCCGTCAGATCGTTCGCGGCGCGCCGAGCCAGCAGTACAGTTCCCAGAGGTTGTCGTCCGGATCGGTGAAGTAGGCGCCGCGCGCGTTCCACGGATAGTCGGCCGGCGGTCCGGTGAACGGTACGCCGCGTGCGGAGAGCTCTTCGTAGAGGGCATCGACCGCCTCGGGCGTTTCCAGCCGGATCGCCATCATGGCGTGCGGGCCGGCGCGCGGGCCTGCCGAGGTGCCGACCGCACCAGCCAGGTCGCCCGCTTCCCACACGGCGAGCACGAAGCTGTCGAGGTAGAACTCGGCGAAGCCGGTGTCGCGGCGTTTCAGTTCCAGGCCAAGCTTGCCCTTGTAGAAGTCGACCGCGCGCGCCGCGTCGGCGACCAGCAGCGCCACGTCCGTCACCTTGCGAACATCGGCAAGCGGCATGCTCAGGCGTCCGCCCGGTGCGCGCCAGCATAGTCGAGCTCGACCCGCCGGTTCGCCAACGACAGCGTGGTCGTCTGCGGCGCCGTTGTGGCGATCTCCTGCCCGCGCCGGATCACGTGCAGGCGTGGCGGCTGCAACCGGATTGCTTCGGCCGGATCGCTCGCTTGCAGCACCACCAGGTCGGCGTTGCAGCCGGGTTCGAGCCCGTAGCCCTCCAGTCCCATGACGTCAGCCGCGGTGCTGGTCACGCTGTCGAAACAGTCACGCATGCCCTGGCGCCCGGTCATGTGTCCGGCATGGGCGCCCATGTGCGCCACGTCGAGCATGTCGGCGCGGCCCAGCGGGTACCACGGGTCGAGGGCACTGTCCTGCCCCAGCGCGACCTTGCACCCGGCGGCGATCAACTCCGGCACCCGGGCCATGCCGCGCCGCTTGGGATAGGTGTCGAAACGTCCCTGCAGGTGCATGTTGGCCAGCGGGTTGGCGACGACGGTGACGCCGGCATCGGCCATCTGATTGATCAGGCGCGCGGCGAAGAAGTTGTCCATCGAGTGCATCGATGTGAGGTGCGAGCCCGTCACCCGGCCGGCCATGCCGAGCCGCTTGCACTCGTAGGTCAGGTCCTGGATCAGGCGCGAGTTCGGGTCGTCGTTCTCGTCGCAATGCATGTCGACCATCATGCCGGCATCGGCGGCGAAGCGGCACAGCTTGACGATCGACTCCTGGCCCAGCGCGTAGGTCGGCTCCAGGTGCGGGATGCCACCGATGACCTCGAAGCCGAGCTCGACCACACGCTTCAAAGTGGTCTCCATGTCGTCGCGGCAGAAGTAACCCATCTGCGGGAAGGCGATGAGTTGCAGGTCGAGCCATGGCGCCACGTCCTGCTTCACCTGTGCGATCGCCTCGGCGGCGACCAGGTCTGGGTCGGTGATGTCGACATGGCTGCGGATCGCCAGCAGACCCTGCGAGATCGCGAGGTCGCAGTAGCGCATCGCCCGGGCGTAGAAGGCCTCGGCATCGAAGTCGCCACGCATCCGGCCCCACAGCGCGATGCCCTCGGCCAGCGTGCCGCTTTCGTTGTACTCGCCGTTCAGGCCCAGGCTCAGCGTCGCGTCGATGTGGAAATGCGCGTCAACAAACGGCGCGGTGACTAGCCGGCCGGTGGCGTCGATCTCCCGGTCTGCTGTCGCCGCCAAGGCCGGTTGAGCGGCAGCGATCTTCTCGCCCTCGATGCCGATGTCGATCCCGGTGCGGCCGTCCGGCAGGTTGGCGTTGCGCACGATCAGGCTGAGGCTCATGGCGAACTCCTAGGTTTCGAAGGCGCCCGGCAGGGCGGCGGCGATATCCTCGACGACCTGGTCGAACACGACCTTGCCCTTGGCGGCGCTGGCCGGCGCCGCAGAAGACAGCACGCCGCTGGGCGGGATCGGCCGGATGTCGGTGGGGTAGACGTCGTAGGGCGGAAAGTCGGCCGGCGGGTTGTCGGGGATCAGGTCGGCCCGCACCAGGTCGGGCCTTAGGTGAAGCATCACCGATGTCTCCATCACCGCGCCATGCTCCAGCGCCCAGCTCAGCAGTCCGTCGGGGAACAACGCCTCTTCCGTCGCCTGGCTGATGAACTCCCAGTAGCCGAGCTTGACGATGCGCATGTCCTCCACGCCGCCGTAGCGCAGCTCGCGCAGCCCCAGGTCGATGCCTTCGACCAGGAACATGGCGTTCTCCATGTGCCCGTCGATCACCGCCAGCTTGCGGACGCCGTGACGCGCCAACTCGCGGATGACGTCGCGCAGGATCGAGGAGTAGGTATGGCCGTCGAGGCTGGTGGTGCCGGGAAAGTGGTTGCCGCCGCCGGACTTCGGCTGCGACTTGTAGCCGTAGGCCAGCGGCGTGGCGACGATGGCCCCGATCCGTTCCGCAACCGCCTCCGCGACCATTTCCGGGATCATCGTGTCGGTGGCAAGGGGCAGGTGCGGCCCGTGCTGCTCCACCGATCCCGTCGGCAGGATCACGATCGGCTCGTCGTCGACCAGACGCTTCTGGTACTCCACCCAGGTCAGTTCGGACATGCGCACGGTGGTCAAAGGCCGGCCTCCTTCACGGCCCATCTCGCAATCCGCGTGCCAGCGCGTGGCAGTGGCACGTCCCTTGCTCGCGATCGAGGCGAGGAGGTCTTTGACATGACCGACGCGCTGCCGGTGATCGACATCGCCGACCTCTGCCACGCCGACGTGGCGCGGCGGCGGGCGGTGGCCGCGAAGATCCGCGATGCCTGCCTGGCGAACGGCTTCTTCTACATCACCGGCCATGGCGTGCCGGCGGCGTTGATCGACGCGGTGGTGGACCAGGCCCGCGCCCTCTTCGCCCTGCCTGCCGAAGCCAAGGACGCTCTGCACATGCGCCACTCCTTCTGCTCGCGCGGGTACTCGCCGTTGCAGGGCCAGGTTCTGGAACCCGGCACGCCGCCGGATCTGAAGGAGAGCTTCTACATCGGCCGCGAGCTGGCGCTCTATCATCCGCGCGTGGTGGCGCGGCGCTTTGGCCATGGGCCGAACCAGTGGCCGGTTGGTCTGCCTGGGTTCCGGGTCGTAACGATGGGTTACCGCGCGGCGCTCAACGAGTTGGCAGTGCTGCTGATGCGCGGGCTGGCGCTATCGCTGGACCTGGACGAGGACCACTTCGAGGACTTCTGTCGCGAGCCGATCGCGCTGCTGCGCCTGCTGCGTTATCCGCCGCAGCCGCCGGATGCCGCCGATGGCCAGAAAGGCGCCGGCGCGCACACCGACTTCGGCGGCATCACCATACTGTGGCAGGACAATCTTGGCGGCCTGCAGGTCCAGTCCGGGAATGGTTGGGCCGACGTCGCACCGATCCCAGGCGCGTTCGTGGTCAACCTTGGCGACATGGTGGCAAGCTGGACCGGGGGCCGCTATCGCTCCACCGTCCACCGCGTGATCAATGTCAGCGGCAAGGAACGGTTCTCGCTGCCGTTCTTCTTCCACGGCAATGTCGATCATCGCCCGGTACCGTTGGATGCCAACGCGACCGCGACCGACGTTCCGACCGTCGAGGAGCATCTGCTGGAGATGTACCGCCGGACCTACGGGCCGCCGGGTTGAATCGGGTGCGATTGATCGGGAAGCGTGCATCCGCTGCTCGCGGAACGGGCATTGTCGCTGGTCGGCGGCACCGATATCAGACCCGTGGTGCCGAGAGAGGCCGCGCCACCTGCCAGCGATCAGAGCTGGAAGACGTTCCGCAGCGCCGACGGCATGCCGCCGCCGCGTCGGCCCAGGCCGTAGGCCGCGACGACGACAACGAGGGCCGCGACATAGGGCAGGCAGGCCAGCAGGTAGCTCGATATCTCGATGCCTCCGGCCTGCAGGCGTAGCACCGCCGCCTCGGCCGCACCGAAGGTGAGCGCGACCGGTAGAACGAGATAGGGGTTCCAGCGCGCGACGATGACCAGCCCGACGGCAACGAGGCCGCGTCCCTTGGTGATCTCCTGCGCCCAGCTCTGTGTGTAGTCGACCGACAGGACCGCGCCGCCGATGCCCGCCAGCAGGCCGCCGGTGAGCACGCCCAGGGTCTGCGTCAGCGGTACGTTGAGGCCCGCCGCCCGCGCGGCGTCCGGTACCTCGCCGATGGTCCGCCAGTTCAGCCCGGTACGCGTGCGGTAGAGCGCGAAGCCGACGAGGAGTGTCAGCGCCACGGCGCTGGGCGCCGCCCAACTCAGGTTACCGAGCAGTGGCCCGGCTCCGAGCGTCGGGAGCGAGGAGACGTTGCCGCCGACGAACTCCCGCCCAAAATAGGACGTGATGCCGAGGCCGAGCATCCAGACCGCCAGGCCGCTGCCGATCTGGTTTGCCCCTGCGCCGATGGTGAGGCCGGCGTGCACGGCCGACAGGATCAGTCCGGCCAGGCCGCCCGCGAGCAAGCCGAGTACCGGATCGCCGGTCGTGGCGGCAGCGGCGAAGCCAAAGCAGGCGCCGGCCAGCATTTCGCCCTCGACGCCGAGGTTGATGATCCCGACCCTCTGGCTGAGCGTCTCGCCCAACGTGACGAAGAGCAAAGGGGTGGCGCCGCGCAGGATCGCGGCGAGCCAGCCGGGAACAGCGATCAGCCCCGCTTCATCCATGACGACGCGTCCACCGGCGCATCAGGCCCGGCACGGCGAGCGCGGTTGCGAACAGCAGGCCCTGCAGGATCGTCGCGCTGGCCGCCGGCACCTTGTTGAAGAGCTGCAACGAGTCGCCGGCCGCCACCAGTCCGCCAACCACGAAAGAGATCGGCAACGCCAGCAACGCGTTGTGTCCGGCGAGCCAGGCGACCAGGAAGCCGGTGAGCCCATAGCCGACCGAGATACCCGGCTGCAGGCGACCCTGGATCGCCGCCGTCTCGGTGATGCCCGCCAGTCCGGCGAAGGCGCCGCCCAGCGCCATGACCAGGATCGTCTGCCGGCCGAAGCGCAACCCGATCATCTGGCCGACGCGTGCGTTGCCCTTTAGCACCGCGAGTTGCTGGCCCCAGCGCGAGTGCGCGAACAGCAGGTAAAGGGCCAGCGCGGCGACGATGCCGATGATCAATCCGCCGTGCACGCGTGTCCCGAACAGGCTTGGGATCACCGCGGCGTCGGGAAAGGCGATGCTGGCCGGCCAGCCGAGATTGCCCGGGTCCTTCCACGGCCCGTAAACCAGGGCGTTGACCAGCAGCACCGCGACGTAGTTCAGCAGCAAGGTGGTGATCGTCTCGTTCACCGCCAGCCGCGCGCGCAGCAACCCCGGCACCCAGCCCCACAGCGCGCCGCCGGCGGCACCGGCCAGCAGCACCGCCGGCAGCAGCACGATGCCCGGCGCCTCGGTCGCCGATAGCACGGCCGCGGTGCCGACCAGTGCGCCGAGATAGAGCTGCCCCTCGGCGCCGACAGAGATCAGGCCGAGGCGCGCCGGTACGATAGCGGCCAAGGCGCAGAGCAGGATCGGTGTGGTCTTCACCAGGGTTTCCGACAGCGAAAAGCTGTCGCCGACGGCGTACGTCACGAGGTTGACCATCGTGGCGACCGGCGGTTGGCCGATGGTCGCGAAGAAGGCCATCGCGACGAGGCAGAAGGCGGCCACGGTGATGGCTGCTGCCGGCAGGCTCCGGTGCCAGCCGGTCATGCCGCGATGCCGCGCAGCATCATGTTGCCGATCTCGGCGCGGCTGGCGTCGGCGTGGCTGCGGATTCCGACCAGACAGCCGTTGTGCAGGACGGCGACGCGATGCGCGTAGGCCAGCAGGTCGTCCAGGTCCTCCGATATCCAGACGATGGCGGCGCCGTCAGCCAGATGCGCGAACAGTCGTTCATAGACGACGCGCGTCGCGGCGAGATCGAGGCCCATCGTCGGGTAGCAGGCGACGATCAGCGCCGGTGTGCCGGACAGCTCGCGCCCGAGTACCAGTTTCTGCAGGTTGCCGCCGGACAGGGTCCGGGCCGGGCGGTCAGGGAGCGGCGGGCGGACATCCATGGCGGCAAGCCGTGCCGCGGCCGCCTCGTCCCGTCGACGACGGCCAAACTGCCAGAAGCTACTGGTCCGCAGGTGTCGAAGGCCAAGATTGCCCGCGAGGTCGAGGTCGGCGACGACGGCGTTGTCGAGCGGTCGTTCCGGGACGTAGGCAATGCCACGGTCGGGCACCGGCGGCGTGTCCTTCCAGGCGACCGAGCGGCCGTCGAGAACGACGTCGCCGGCGTCGAGGCGGTGCAGGCCGACGATGGCGTCGGCGAGCAGGCGCTGGCCGTTGCCGACCACGCCCGCGATGCCGAACAGCTCGCCGGCGGCGACATCGAAGCTGATCCCGCCGACCGCTCCGCCCTCGTCGGCGGCGGCGAGATCGCGGACGATCAGGCGCGGCGTATCGATGTTCGGTGCCGGCGGGGCGGCGACGTTCGCCAGCGCTCCATCGCCGACCATGTGGTGCACCAACTCGTCGGTGGAAAGCGTTGCGGCATCGCCGGTATGGACCAGCCGGCCGGCGCGCATCACCGCGACACGATCGGCGCAGGCGGCGACGTCGGCCAGCTTGTGCGTGATCATCACGATGGCCTTGCCGTCGCGCGCCAGTTCGCGCACGAAACGGTAGAGGTTCTGTGCCTCCGCCGGCGTCAAGACCGACGTCGGCTCGTCCAGGATGATGGTGCGCGCGTCGAGGTTGAGGACCTTGGCCAGTTCGACCAGCTGGCGCTGGCCGACCGACAGGTCGGCGACGATGCTTCCGGGATTGAGGTCCGGCGCCAGCTCGCGCAACCAGCGCAGCGCGTCGGCGAAGACCGGACGGCCGCGTAGCTGCAGCCACGGCGCGCGCGGCAAAACCAGCAGCAGGTTCTCCAGCACGCTCAGCGCCGGGACCAGCGAGAATTGCTGGAACACCATGCCGATGCCGCGTGCCATGGCGTCGGACGGCGAGGCCAGCCGAACCGGCTTGCCGCCGATGCCGATCTTGCCGCCGTCCCCAGCCAGCCGAGCATCCACCGGGGCATCCGGGTAGAACT
>CAZVLI010000075.1:0-10046 GCA_964627965.1 uncultured Rhodospirillales bacterium | reverse complement strand
ATCGCCCGCAGCCGGGCTGCGATACCGAGCGCGTCAGCGAAGTCCAGCCACAGCCCGGCGACCTGACGCCGGTCGTAGTACGGCAGGTCGAGTTGCACCCCGCCCAGCGTCGTCACCGTGCCCGATGTGCCAAGCATCTGGATCTGGTGCGCCGGCTTCATCCCGTCGCGCTCGATCGCCTCGCGGAACGGGCGCAGGTGATCGCTCACTTCGGCGATCATCGCCTCGTAGACCGGCGGATCGATCACCTCGCCGCCATAGCGCTCGGCCAGATTGACGACGCCGAAGGGCAGCGAGGTCCAGTGTTCCAGCCGGGTGCGGGTGCGGCCTCCACGGCGCACGGAGAGCCAGATCAGCTCCGTCGAGCCGCCGCCGATGTCGAACACCAGGGCATAGCGCGCCCGCTTGTCGATCAGCGGCGTGCAGCCCGCGACCGCCAGGCTGGCCTCCTCGTTGGTGGTCAGCAGTTCCAGTTCCAGGCCGGTCTCGTCGTTCACTCGGGCCAGGAAGTCGGCGCCGTTCGCCGCTCGCCGGCAGGCGTCCGTCGCCACCATGCGTCGCCGGGTCACGCCACGCCTTCGCATTTTCGCCGCGCAGACCTGCAATGCCGCGATGGTGCGATCCTGCGCTTCCACCGACAACTCGCCGTTGCCGGTCAGGCCTTCACCAAGGCGCACGATTCGGCTGAACGCATCGATGACGCGGAACCCGCCGCGCGTCGGCCGGGCCACAAGCAGGCGGCAATTGTTGGTGCCGAGATCGAGTGCGCCGTAGACGTGCGCCCAGCGTCCACGCCGGCGGCGGACCGCCTCGCACGGCCGGTTCGTCGCCTGCCCGCCGGACGTCTCGCCGCCACGTCCGTCGTTGTCGCCGGGGGCCGGGCCGGTCGCATCACCGCCGCCCCCTGAAGCCACGTCACGCATAACGGTGAAGCATCGCAGACCCCGGCAGACGCGGCAACGCCGCGTGAAGCCCTGGTGCTTGACAGCAACCGGCCAGCTACCTAGTTTCCGCCCCGCCGCCGGCACCCGATGGGGGATAGTTTAGCGGTAGAACTCTCGGCTCTGACCCGAGCAGCCCTGGTTCGAATCCAGGTCCCCCAGCCACCGCACCGGCAAGTCCCTGAGCCTCCAGGCGTTCTGGCCTCGACCGATCCTAGATCGCATGAGGACGGCCCAGATGCGCCCACAAGGCTCCCACATCACCCGCAAGCGCGGCGTCTACTACTACCGCCGCCGGCTCCCCTCTCCCATGTCCGGCGAGGTCGCGGTATCACTACGGACGGACCACTTCCGCGAGGCCGAACATCTAGCATCGCGACTCGATGCTGCTTTCGGCGAGAAGCTGGAGAACATGGGCAACGCTCCCGACCTACGCGCCATCCTTCGCGACCACCTGCGGCAGGCCCTGGAAGACGACCTTGAGCAACACCGGCTGACCCCTCCAGGCCGCTCCGTCTACACGACGGCCTATGAAGACGAAGACCCGGTTGAGGCCGACCTTGATGTCGTGGAGGGCCTGCTGTCGGACGCCCGTGAGGCCAGCGCCCGGCGTGACCCCCGTCCGGTGGCACACACAGCAGACGCGTTGATGGAAGCTCACAGCATCGGCGAGGAGCAACGCGCGGCGCTCATCGAGGGGTTACTCCAGGCGAACGTACAGGCGCTTGAGGTAGCCCGGCGTCGCGTGCTTGGAGAGCGCGAGGAGATCGTCCTAGAGGAGCCACCAGCACCAGCCGCTCCCGCCCCCACGCCTGAACCCGTGCCAACAGGGCCGCTCTTGTCCGAGCTACTGGACGAAGCCTGCGCGGCGCTGGCATCCGAGGCGAAGTGGAAGCAACACACCCTCCAGCAAAACCGGGGCACCTACCGCGCCTTTCTGGAAGTCTGCGGCGACCGCGCTCCAGCGGCCTATGAGCGGAAGGATGTCACACACTTCGCAGCGCAGATGCGGAAGCTCCCGAGCCTCTACTCCAAGCGGCGGCAGTGGCGGGACATGCCGCTCGCCAAGATCATCGCGACCACCGCCAGCGACGATCACGAGCGGGTATCTGTGAAGACGGCCAAGCGCCATGTGTCGGCCCTGGGCAGCTTGTTCGACCACCTCAAGGACCGTGGCCACATCGAAGGCCAGAACCCGGCGCATGGAACCGGCGTCGGGAAGCGGGCGCGGAAGGCTGGCGGTTCCCGGTCACCGCGCAAGCCTTGGCCGGCGGAAGACTTGGTGGCCTTGTTCAGCACGCCGGTCTGGAACGGCTGCCACCCGTACTTCCGAACGCGTCCGGGAGACCAGATCATCCGCGACGGGAAGTTCTGGCTTCCGCTCTTGGGCCTCTACCATGGCAATCGGCTAGAGGAGTTCGCACAGCTACGGCGTGGCGACATCAGGAAGGAAGATGGCATCTGGGTCTGCCACCTGACGGATGAAGGTAGCCGGCAACTCAAGAACGACCAGTCGGCAAGGCGCGTCCCGCTCCATCCTCAGGCGCTGCGCTGGGGCTTCATGGACTACGTCGGCGACCCGGCCAAACGGCCCGATGACCTAGTGATTCCCGACCTCAAGCCCCGAGGCGGCGACAAGAAGCTGGGCATCGGGATCACCAAGTGGTTCGGGAGCTACCGCCAAGCGACCGGCGTCTACCGCCGCTGGCTCGACTACCACGCCTTCCGCCACGGCGCGGTTACGCAGATGATCTTGAAGTCGGAAAAGCGCGCGCTGGTGGACTACCTGACCGGACACCTGGGAGAAGGCACCAACCAGATCATCTACACCCACGGCGAGACCGCAGCCGTCGCCGACCTCCACGAGATAATCTCCAAGGTGAGCTTCCCGGAGGTGGAGGAGACCTTGCGGCACCTGGAGACTTGAACTGATCACTTGGCGGCGTCGAACAGCTTCTCCGCAGTGTCGATCTTCTTGTCCCATTCAGTGATGTTCTGGCGGAAGAAATCCGAGTACTTCATCGTCCTGGTGAGTTGCACGCCGCCTTGGCTGAGGTAGTCGACAGACTTGCTCAACTTCCCAACATCACCCTTTAGGGCGGCGAAATCCTCTTTCTGCACGGCGTACTTCTGCACGACGGCCTCCAAGCGCGGCTCGATGACGCCCGAAAGCATGGCGGGGTAGCGGCTCTCGAACGTCGCCAAGAAAGCAACCTTCTTGTCCAGAGCCGCCTTCGCCGTTTCTAGTTCCCTGGTTCGTTCCTCGATCTCAGCAAGGCGCGCCCGGAACCCGTGACCTTCAATCTCCACGGTCTGCCAAATCGACATACCGATCAAAACGGTCCCCAGCGACGCAAGCCAGCACGCCGTCACCGTCAGCAGCGACTTGCGAAGCCAGACGATGGAGGTGCTTGCAACTGCCAGTGCTCCCACCACGAGGCCACAGATGAAGGCCGCGACTCGTATCCACTCGTTGGCTTCCTGGGGCGTCATTCCTGGCCTCGTTCGCTAGATCAAAAAGACATCATACAAGAGCCTCCCGATTTTTTCGGCGCCGCCGTCTCAGCCGGTGTATCGACCTTCGATCATCAATCACTCCCCCGTGGCCCCCGGCCGTTCCAGCTAGCAGCGCCTTCCAGCCCGCAGCAGGCATAGCCCAACGTCGTCCCTTGACGGCGAGTCCGCTGCGTCACATATCGCCAATCGGACGTTAGGCAGTTCGTGACACACAAGGGCATCGGCCATGGCATCGGGCAAGTTCATCTCCTACCTCCGGGTCTCCACCGAGCGGCAGGGCCGTAGCGGCCTTGGCGTCGAAGCTCAGCGGCAGGCCGTGAGCGACTACCTCAACGGTGGCGCTTGGGAGCTTGTCCGGGAGTACGTCGAGACAGAGAGCGGCAAGCGCAGCGACCGCCCGCAGTTGGCGGCAGCGCTGGCCCACGCCCGCAACATCGGTGCGACGCTGGTCATCGCCAAGCTCGACCGGCTGGCGCGCAACGCGGCCTTTCTCCTGGCGATCCTCGACAGCGGCGCGGATGTCGTCTTCTGCGACCTACCTCAGGTTCCTGCCGGCCCGACCGGGCGGTTCATCCTGACCAACATGGCAGCCGTCGCCGAACTGGAGGCGGGCCTGATATCGCAGCGTACGAAGGCAGCCCTGGCGGCAGCCAAGGCGCGCGGCGTGAAGCTCGGCAACCCGAACGGCGCGGCGCACCTGCAAGGCCTGGGCAACGATGCGGCGGTGGACGCGATCCGTGAGAAGGCGGACCAACGCGCGGCAGACCTCGCGCCCGTCTTGGCGGATATCCAAGCCGCTGGCGTGACCACGGACCGAGGCGTCGCGCGGGCACTCAACGACCGGGGCATCCTGACGGCACGCGGCGGGCGATGGCATCCCACGAGCGTGGCCCGGCTACGGGCGCGGCTCACGGCCTGAGTTCGCCTGTCTGTTTCCTCCACCGCCCCTGTGAAGCGGGCCGCGCTTTCGCATCTGGAACCCTTCCATTTCCACAAGTGTTGACTGATATTCATCGTCGACTCACCCTCCCGTCGCTGCATGACACCGAGGAGGCCAAGCCATGCTGAACATCAAGACCCGCCGCACCGAACTCGAAGCCGCCTGGGGATGGCTCTACGCCCGCGCGCCGCTGATCGGTGAGGTGTTCGCCCGCCGACAGCCGAAGGACGAAACCGGCGCCGGCCCCTGGCTCGAGTACCAGCGCGACGAGTCGGCCGCTGTGCTGTGGCTGGGGCGTTGGCGCGTAGAGCGCAGCCCGGCCATCGGGTAGCGATATCGGGACATGCCCCCAGGAGTCCGAGAGCGACTCACTGACGGGCATCTGGCGTCGACGGCTGTCCTAGGAGTCGTCGGCTCAAGATCGCCGCTGGTGACTCTCTCCTGGGGTCCTGGGGCATGTCTGATCCGCAAGGCCCGCCGCCATGTCCCCTGAGGCCATCACAACAAGCCCGACCTCGCGCGGCACCTTAGACCGGCCGGCTGGAGCGTCGGCGCCACCGCCCCCGTGAACTGGAGGGGGTTGGGTTGCACCACAACACCAACCAGGGATGATGGAAGTGAGAGCCTGTAGGGACCCTTGAAGTGATCCGACTAGGCAGCCTTCTAGTCCGACTTGAAGGGATGCTGTCAGATGGACAGGTCCTAGGTCCCACCTCCCCCAGGTCTACCCTCCCAGCCCTAGCGCCGCGTGACCGTTCCCGGTCCGCCTGAGCGCGACTGCGCGGCGTGAGCGCCTGCGCCCGTCTCAAAGCCTGATCCTGCCGAAGGAACATCGACCATGTCCGACACCCGCCCCATGCGGTCGCGTCAGTCCGTGACCAAGTACAAGGTCGCGCTCAACGTGAACGCCGACACGCACGAGCGCCTGAACCGACTGCGCGACCGCTACCGCGACATCGTCGGCCGCCCGCCGTCGCGCACGGTGATGATCCGCCGAGCGCTGGAGCTTCTTGAGGAGCGTCTGTCCCAGGTCACGGGCGCCGACGACATGTACCGCGAGGCCCTCACGCTGAACGCCCACGTCGGCGAAGGTATCCCCGGCGTTGCCACGCGGGGCGCTTTCCTGCCGACCCAGCCGGTCCCGTCCGTGAGCCTGGGGGACGCTCTCCGCATCCCCGTCGAGGTGACGCCCAAGGCCGACCGTTCGGCCCTCCTGCGTGAGCTTGCCGGCGCCCTGAATGACCGCCTGCGATCCGACCCGAAGCTCGCCGCCGAAGCCGTGATGCTGGCTCTGGAGCGTGGCGACCGTGACGGCGCAGCGGAGATGCTGGGCGTCGCGCGCGGCATGGACCAGGTCCAGTGAAGGCCCCTGACCGCGCGGCGCTGCTCGAAGAACTCTGGGAACGCCACGCGGAACTCCTCCTGGCGCAGCTTCGCGCGACCGCGCCGGATGACCTCACAGCGGCGATGGCTCGCGAGGTTCGTCAGTTCCTCAGCGACAGTGGCATCACGCATGAGGCCATGCCCGGCGGGCGTCGGGGCGGTGGTCCGCTCCCGCTGACGCCTGAGCAGATGTCCCAGAACCTGCCGTCCCCCGCAGACTTCGATGATGACGACGACGACCCGGAGCTTGAGCAATGACCGCGCCTATCCACCAGCGCATCACCGAAGTGCGTCAGTCCGGCGTACCGTGCGCGGTCGCGTCCTGCTTCAAGCTCCGCCATCGCTTCGGTAGCCACTGCCGGGCACACGAAAAGACCCGCGAGGGCACTGGCGATCCCCTGGGCAGCACCATCAGGATCACCGCCGTTCGGCCTTGGGCGAACCTGGCGCGCGACTACATCGTCCGCAACGCCAACCATGACGCCATCGGCGCGGCGCTCGACTGGACGCGTGACCTCATGGCGTCCGGCGTGGCTCCTCGAGGTCGGCTTCCAGTCCGCGCTACGGCACCCCGGCGGCTGTCCGCTTGGCTCGCTCGCATCCATGATGCTGGCGTGGAGCCTGTCGACGTGCTGGCCCTCATCGTCGGGATGCACCTCTACCAGTTGGCCCAGCCGCGCGAGTTCGTGTCCGATGACCATTTCCGCCACCAGCTTGCCAACCGTCTCATCCGCCTAGCGCCGGCTCCGTCCATTCAGCCGTGGAGCAACGGCAAGCCCATGCGTCGGAAATACGACCGCGTGACCTCCAGCGTCCGTGCCTTGCTGGCCGACCGCATCATCGAGGGCCTAGGCAGCTTCCCGCTGCGTGTGGCGCTGCAACTCATCACCGACACCGAACTCAAGCCAGAGCCGGCCGACCGCGACAAGCTGGCCACACCCCTTCCGATATCCGTAGGAGCCTGACCATGGCCACTGCAACCTTCCGAGATGGTGAGTCCGTCTATCGTGACGACCATCGCCCGGCGACCACCGCCCGCATCTCGACCGCACCAGCGGCCATCCCCGCAGACAGCCCGTTCAGCGGCAACGACATCAGCGACGAGACCGTGGTCGACATCGGTGGCGTTCAGACGACTGTCGGCGCGGCGGTGCAAGCTGGCCTCATCCGCCGCGAGGGCGCCGGCTACGTTCCGGCTGAGCAAGGCCAGGAGCCGACCGAGAGCGAACCGGAAGCGGCCCCTGCCGAGACCCCCGAGGCCTTCGATGACGAGACCGAGGCCACCATTGGCACGCTTGCGAGCAACGCCCCGCCGTCCGCCATCGCCGCAGCGGTGGACAGCATCTCCCGTGGCGAGGCCGTGCCCGACCGCTACATCGGCGAAACGGCATCGCTCATGGGCATCGAGCCGGCCGAAGCGGCGCGCATGGTCGAGGTCGTGCAAGACGCCTACGTCGCTCAGGCACACGCCCGCATCGCCAGCCATGGGCTTGACCCGGAAGCCGTCTTCGACTGGGCCGTAGCGAACGCTGCCGGTCCGCTGCGCGAGGCCATCCAAGCTCACACCACCACCCGCACCGTCTCCAAGTATGACGCTCTGGCCAGCGCCTATCTGGAGGGTCTCGACCAGATCGACCCCGCGTACGTCATGGCGTCCAACTTCGGCAACGGCATCACGGCCCGCCAGGAGCGCGACGGGACCGTGGTTCTCAACATCCCCGGTCGCGGGGAGATGGCATGGCGCTCTGCCATCGCAACCGGCGCCATCACGATCGGCAAGAAGGGAGCTACCCGATGAACCGTGTAGGCCAGTTCGAGACCATCAAGGTCGGCCGCGCCAAGATCGAAATGGACGTGTTCGGCACGGTCCGCTTCCGGGACCACAAGGGCCACCTTCGGCGCGCTGACGGTGATCCTGTGGTCCTGGCGCTGATCGAGACCATCCGCAAGGGCAACGGCAAGCCGCACGAGCCGATCACCGTGCAGCCCAACGAGCCGAACCGGAACGTCGAGACCAAGCGCTACGGACCGTTCAAGGAGCGGTCCTACGCGCCCGACAAGGTCGCCACCGCCTCGCGCCATCGTTGACGAGCATGTAGCCAGTGAAAGTTGTGCGGCCCGTCGGCCACGTCAGGGCAACGCTAGAAGCAGAACCCTGGGGTGGCCGGCTACCACTTGTCCGACATCCCACCGAGCACACTCCCATCATGGAGTGTTGATGTCTCATATCGAACCGTTCTAAATGCAACGTTGGGTTGAGCGAGAGGGGCAAATGCGACACTCAAGAGGTCCGAGCAAGAGAAAGAACAAGGCCAAAGATGCGTTGGAGCCAGAGGTGCTGATCATCGACAAGATACGAAGGGCCGCGCATGACTGCGACGAAAGAGCCGTGCGGGTCTGGCGCGATGCCCTCAAGGCTGTAGAGAACGCCCGGCTACGCCTCGGTAGGTGCTAGATGGACGCAGAGATCAGGGCGCTGAACGCGCGGCTTCTGGCGATGGAGACGATGCTATTCACGCTGATATACGGGTTCCGGCGAGAATACCCCGAACCCAAGCGGGTCGTGGAGAACGCGCTAGGGATCGCGGAGATCAGACTAGAAGGGCTTGCTGATCGGCAGATCGACTGCGCAGAAGACGCCTTGGCCATCGTCCAGAGGGTTAGGAGTGACCTAGATCAAGCGTTCAGCTAGGGACTTCCCCGAGCGGTGACGGCCAAGCTCCGCACCCAAGTCGTTGAGTAGGTCGGACAGTGCGGCGATATGTCGACTGGCTTTCCCCGGCGGGTTGCCCTTAGTGGCGGCGTAAAGGTCCAGCGCGAGGATCAACTCGTCGCGGCTCCAGGGTGGGTTGCAGGGCTGAGACGCGCCTGTCGACAATGCCACGGTCTACCTCCCAATGGTTGGTCGCGGGTAGCTACGAGAAGATGTCGACAGCAGGGTAGCGGACTGGCTTGCAACTCGACCACAACGCGACCACACTGCCGTCCGGTCACGGCCGAAGCGCCCGGAAATCCTGGGCTTGCAAGTGCGCGGACTCCGTTTCCAGGTCCCCCAGCCAACTTGGATAACCTTCGCGCCCGACCGTAAGATCGAACGGCGAGCGCACTGAAAATTCGAGATTTGTGCCGCGAACGTTCGGGTTCGAATACACGAAGCTGAGCAACTGGCGCTTTTCGTCGATGTTCGAACGCTCGAACAGGTCGGCGGCGCGCGAGGCCAGGGAAATCAAGGCTTCCAGCGTGGTGCGGAAGGTATCGTCGCCGCATGAGTGCCGACCGATGCCCGTCCCGATCTCGACCTTCCGATCCTTCAGCTCGCGCGCCTTCCTGTCGTACTCGCCCTGCGCAGTCCGCCGAGCACCGCTCCTGGAGTGGCCCTCAGGTCTGCTGACGTGACGGGGGGCAGCTGGCTTTCCCTAGTAGGCGCCTCGGCCGGACAACACAGCCGGCGCGGTCAGTAGCAGGATCAGCGCGTCCACCACCAGCGAGCGCGACTTCAGGTAGGCGATGTCCATTGCCACCTGGCCCGAGAAACCGACATCGGCGCGACCGGCGATCTGCCAGAGGCCGGTCAGGCCCGGCTTGCCGCGCAGACGCATCCGTTCGTGCTCGCTGTACCCGCTGACCTCGCTCGGCAATGCGGGCCGCGGGCCGACAAGTGCCATGTCGCCACGCATGATGTTGATGATCTGCGGCAACTCGTCGATCGACAGACGACGGATCAGGCGCCCGACGCGGGTGATCCGCGGGTCCTGCTTCATCTTGAACGTGAGGCCTTGCCGGTCGGACTCGGCCAGCAGCGCCTCGCGGCGCGCCTCCGCGTCAACGTACATCGAGCGGAACTTCAGCATTTCGAACAGGCGGCCGTCCTCGCCGACACGCTGCTGTCGGAAGAAGATCGGGCCCCGGCTCTCCAGCTTGATCGCCGCGGCGACGGTGGCCAGCAACGGCGACAGCAGCAGCAGTGCTGACGCCGACACCGAGATATCGAGCATGCGACGCCAACGCGGCAGTGCATGACGCTCGGCTTGGCGGCGGCGATCGGCGATCCAGCATCGTATGACATGGCCGAGGAAGCTGACGTTGCCGGCCAGGTAGCGATTGGCCAGACGGCGCGGTTCCTGGGCCAGCCGCCAGATCCACTCGCACCCAACGCGGCGCAGCCAACGCGGCGCCCGCGGTATGCGGCCGGAAACAAAGTCGAACAGGCCGCCGACGCCCAGCAGCAGTCGAGGCTTGAGCCGGGCCTGATTGCGCGACAGCCA
>CAZVLI010000074.1:0-10103 GCA_964627965.1 uncultured Rhodospirillales bacterium | reverse complement strand
CCGTTGAACAAGGATCTGCGCGCGCTTGACGGCAGCTTCGTCGCCGACGTCGAGACCGCCGCCCGCTACCGTCTCTATCGGGTCCCCGAACTGATACCGGCGCGGCCCGGCCTCGTCCGCGTCGATAACGGCACCGGCGGAACCATCGCCGGCGAACTCTGGCGCCTGCCCGACGGCGGCTTCGGCCGCCTGGTCGACAGCATCGCCGCTCCGTTGTGCATTGGCACGGTTGAGCTGGCCGACGGCCGTTGCGTCAAGGGATTTCTCGCCGAGGCATCGCCGCTGGCCGAGGCGGAGGACATCACCGGTCACGGCGGCTGGCGCGCCTACTTGGCTTCGGTGGGACCGACTTCCGACAGGTAGCCCTCGAAGGCGAAATTGACGATGCCGATGTGATCGCGCATCGCGGCCGAGGCGGCCGGCCCGTCGCCGCGTAGGATCGCCTCCACCACAGCGTCGTGCTCGGCGTGCGACTTCGCCAGCCGGCCGGCGCTGCGGAACTGCGCCCGACGGAACGGTGTCACCCGCGCCCGCACCGACAGCGTCGTCTCGGCCAGGAAACCGTTGTGCGTGCCGTCGTAGATCGCATTGTGAAACCGGAGATTGACCTCATGATAGGCCTCCGGGTCGCCCCCTTGAACGACCCGCTGCGACTCCGCGTGAACCGCCTCGAGGTGCCGGCGCTCTTCGAGGGTCATCGCGGTGGCGGCGATCCGGGCGCAAGAAGCCTCCAGTTCGCTCATCACCTCGAACATTTCCTTCAGCAAGTCGGACGTGATGCGCTTGACGATGACGCCACGGTGCGGCCGCGCCTCCGCCAGGCCGCTGGCGGCGAGCAGGCGCAACGCCTCGCGCACCGGTGTCCGCGACACCCCAAAACGCTGCGCCAGCGCGGTTTCGTCGAGGCGTTCGCCTGGCGCCAGGCGCCCGGCGACAATGTCGTCAGCAAGCTGCAAGCGAAGCTGCTCGGCCAGCGTCTGCCGAGGCGCATCGCCACCTACCTGGGCCGGCTTTCCGGAATAGTTCATGCGTCTCGCGCTACTGGCTTGCCCCGTCGTCGCGGCGCCATCCTAGGCGAGCCGGCGCGCACGGGCCACCACTTGCGTCTGTAACGCGGCACAACCCCCGGCCGATCTGAGGCACCCGCGCTCAACCGGCGCGGCCTTTTTTCCTTGCGTCAGACGCC
This sequence comes from uncultured Rhodospirillales bacterium, assembly GCA_964627965.1. GTDB lineage: Bacteria > Pseudomonadota > Alphaproteobacteria > JAVKFY01. Next base: position 8,917 of record CAZVLI010000074.1, on the reverse strand, counting down.
CACAGTTACGACAAGAGGGCAGAGTTCGGCGCCGGGGACCGCCGAGAAGTACCGTGACGCTGTATCTCGGGTTATGGAAGCGTATCTAGTCGAAGTATTCCTCGTTTACGGCTTCAGCTTCGTGCTGTTCGGTGTCAGTGCGTTGTTGCACCCGGGAAGCGCCGATGCCGCCCCCCATCTCCGCCATCTCTGGCTGCTTGGCCTGTTCGGCTTGGCCCATGGCGCCAACGAACTCTTCGATTGCTGGCAGCTGGCCTACGATCGCCACGGCGACGACGTGGCATGGTTCGGTGCGGCGGTGCTCGTCGTCTCATACGTCCCGCTGGTCGAGTTTGCGCGCCGTACCCTGCCGCATCATATGGACGCGCCATTGCGCATCCTCACCTCGCCGGCCGCGATCTATGGCGCGATTGGGCTGCTACTCGCCGCGTTGCTGGTTTTGTCCAGCGGCGACCCTGCCGCGCTCAGCGCCGGCGCGCGTTACTTCATGGTCCTGCCCGCCGGCCTCGCCACGGCGTTCGTCATGCGCCGGGCATTCAGCGAGAGCCCGAGCATCTCCCTAGGCCTCGCGGCCGCACTCGCGATCTACGCCCTGCTCGCCGGCCTCATCGTCTCGCCGGCGGCCGTACTCCCCGGATGGCTACCGACGAGCGACGACTTCGCGGCTGCGACCGGATTGCCGGTACAGCTCTTTCGCGCCGCCTGCGCCGTCGTCGCGATGCTCACGTTGACGATGCTGGTGCGCAGCCACGCGGATCGCAATCGACAGGAACTTGTTGCAGCAAATCTCAGACTTCAGGACACGACCGCCTCGCTTGAGCAACGGGTGCAGGAGAGGACGGAGGACCTGACGCGCCTGTCCGAGCAGCGCGGCCTCCTGCTCGACAACCTGCCCGGTCGGACCGCCTACTTCGACGCAGACGAGACGTACGTGCTTGTCGGGCGCCAGATCGAAGCTTGGTATGGGCAGCCTGCGTCAGACATTCTCGGGCGCCGCATGGCCGACGTCCTGGGCGCCGACCGCTATGCGGTGGCCAAGCCCTATGTCGAGACCGTTCTCGCTGGCCAGGCAACGACATACGAGTCGACCGCCACGGGCCCGGATGGCGCGACCCGATACTTTCAAGTGGCCTATGTCCCGGACGTCTCCCCATCCGGCGAAGTCCAGGGCTTCTTTGCGCTTGCCACCGACCAGACGGAGCTGCGGGAAGCGACGCGGCAGGTCGCGGAAAGCGAGCGTCGCTATCGCACGCTGGTGGACAGCGGGACGATCGGCATCATCGTGACCGACGTCAGCAACCGGGCGAAGTTCGCCAACCAGTTCGCCGCCAAACTCTACGGTTTCGAGTCGGCCGACGAACTGGTCAGTCTCGACAGCCTGGACGCGCTTCTGGACGAGGCGGAGATCGAGGTTCGGGCACGCCGCCGAGAGCGGCGGCTGGCCGGCGAGGACATGCCGGGCTCCTACGAGATGAAGTGCCGTCGGCGCGACGGCACACCCTTCTGGGCCCTGGTGCACTCGGCCCGCATCGAGTGGGCCGGCGAACCGGCGATCCAGAACACGCTGACCGACATCACGCCGCAGAAGGAGCAGGAAGCTGCGGTGCAAACAAGCGAGCAGCGCTTCCGGGACTTCGCCGGCGCCGCCTCCGACTGGTTCTGGGAGATCGACGAGAACCAGCGCATTACCTTCTCGACGCACGACATGGAAAGCGCCGATCCGCTGCCAGGTGCCTCCATTCAAGGCATGTCCCTCGCCGATCTGGGTAACGCGTTCTACCCGGGCGGCGAAATGGATGAGCTACAGGAGATCGTTCGCCAACGCCGCGAGTGTCGTGGGCTGGTCGCCCGGCGCGTGCTGTCCGGCTATCCGGACCGCTGGGTGTCGATGAACGCAGTGCCGTTCTACGACGAAGCCGGCACCTGGCGTGGCTACCGCGGCACGATCGACGACATCACGCGCGAACGTCTGGCCGAGGAGGAAGCGGCCACGTTTCGCGCCCAGCTCGAAGCCATCTTCAACCATGCGCCGTTGGAAATTGGCCTCAAGGACCGCGAAGGACGTTGGTTGCGCATCAACCGACGCTTCCTCGAAGCGAACCGCAAGACCGAGAGCGAGGTCATCGGCCACCTGCCGACCGAAATTCACGGGCAGGAAATCGGGTCCGGCGGCGAAGCACACGACCGCATCGTCCTGGACACCAAACGGCCGGTCGATCGGGTCTTCGAGGTACGGGAGGCGCACGGCACGCGCCAGATGTGGGTCGTCAAGGTCCCCATCAAGGGCCCCTCCGGCGACGTCGACTTCGTCGCGATGTTCGCGACCGACATCACGGAGCAGAAGGAAACCGAGAAGCAGCTCGTGTCCGCCCGCCAGCGATTCCGGGACTTCGCCAGCGCCGCTTCCGACTCTTTCTGGGAAATCGACGAGAACCTGCGTGTCACCTACTCCGCCTTCGAGGGCGAAAGCGCGGAACTGCTTCCCGATGCCTCCGTGCTCGGCAAGACACTGGCGGAGTTGGGGCGGGAACTGTACCCCGACGGCGAGATGGACACGCTGCACGAAATCATTCGCGAGCGGCGCCCCTGCCGCGGACTGATCGCGCGACGCGTGTTTTCCGGTCATCCCGACCGCTGGGTCTCGTTCAACGCGGTGCCGTTCTACGACGAAGCCGGCACATGGCGCGGCTACCGCGGCACGCTCGACGACATCACCGCTGAACGTCAGGCGCAGGAGGATGCGGCGACGTTCCGCGCCCAGCTCGAAGCCATCTTCGACCATGCACCGGTCCAGATGGGCCTCAAGGATCGCGACGGGCGCTGGCTCCGCGCCAACCGCCGGTTCCTGGAAGCGGCCAACAAGACCGAGAGCGAGGTCATCGGCCGGCTGCCCACGGAGATCCATGGGCAGGCGGTTGGTTCCGGCGGCGAAGCGCTGGACCGCGAAGTCCTAGAGACCGGCCAACCGGCCGACCGGATGATCACGGCGCGGGTAAAAGGCGTCGACCGGGAGATCTGGGACATGAAGGTGCCGGTACGCGGCAAGTCCGGCGAGATCGAGTTCATTGCGGCCTTCGCCATCGACATGACCGAGCAGAAGGCGACGGAGCGACAATTGACACTGGCGCGTCAGCGTTTCCAGGACTTCGCCGAGCAATCGTCCGACTGGCTGTGGGAGACCGACGTCGACAAGCACTTCACCTACGTCTCCTCCGGGTGGGAGGACACCTACGGCGTGGACAGCAACACGCTCATCGGCATGCACATCGAGGCCTTCCGGGCATCCGATTTCACGCCGGAACAGGAGGCAGAGTGGCAAGCCGTGCAGGCGGCCATCGACGAGCGACGCGCCTATCGCGAGCTGCCCCTGACCACTCGCGATCCGCTCGGGAACGTGCGCCGCGTGCTCAGCAACGGCAAGCCGTACTTCAACGAAGACGGCGAATTCGCAGGCTTCCGCGGTTCGTCGATCAACATCACCGAGCTTGTACGCTCGCAGGAGGCCGTGGCTGCCAGCGAGCGTCGCTACCGCGCGCTGCTTGAAGGTGGCGCGGTCGGCGTGTTCGTCTTCTCGGCCGACTACCGCCCCCTCTACGTGAGCCAGAAGGTCGTCGATACGTTCGGCTATGCCTCCGCCGAAGAGATGCTCGCGTTGCCGACCCTCGACGCCGTGCTCGACGAAACCGAAATCGAGCGGCTGAGAGAGGTCCGGCGGCAGCGCTTCTCCGGTGTGCCGGTGAGCGGAACCTATGAAATCAAGTGCCGCCGCAAGGATGGCTCGCCGATCTGGATCCTGAGCCACAGCACCGCCATCGATTGGGATGGCGAGCCGGCGGTGCAGGCGACATGGAGCGACATCACCGAGTTGAAGCGCCAGGAAGCCGCGCTGCACGAGAGCGAGCAGCGGTTCCGGGACTTCGCCAGTGCCGCCTCCGACTGGTTCTGGGAGATTGACACGGACCTCCGCTACACCTTCGTGTCGTATTCCTTCGAGGAGAAGACCGGTATCCCGGCCAGCGACCTCATCGGCATGTCGATCATCGATCTCGGCAAGGAACGGTACCCGGACGGCGAGATGGAGGCCCTGGCCGAAGCGGTGCGCCAGCGGCGCGAATGCCGGGGCCTGATCATGCGCCGCGTATCCCCGGGCGCACCCGATGGCTGGATAGAGCTCAACGGCGTGCCCTTCTTCGACGAGCGCGGCGCGTTCAAGGGCCTGCGCGGGACCGTCAGCGACATCACCGCCGAGCGGCGGGCGCAGGAGGAAGCGCAGCTCAGCCGCATCCAGTTGCAAACGGTCTTCGACCACGCCCCGCTACAGATCGGCTTGAAGGATCGCGACGGACGCTGGCTGCGCGCCAACAGTCTGTTCCTGAAATACGTCGGCAAGTCAGAGGCCGATATCTCTGGCAAGTTTCCCAACGAGATCTTCGCCGAGGACCTCGCCGCCCCCGGGATGGCGCTCGACCGTCAGGTCGTCGAGACCGGCGAGCCCGGCGAGCGTAACTACACCTTCACGCAGTCAGATCGCACCCGGTACTTCCAGGAGCTGAAGGTGCCGATCCGCAACGAAGCCGGAAACATCGAGCAGATCGGCGTGTTCACGATCGACCAGACCAACGAGGTGCATGCCAGGCAGGCGGTGCAGGAGAGCGAGCATCGGCTGCTGGAGGCGCAACGCGTCGGCCGCATGGGCAGCTGGGAACGGGACGTCCGCAGCGGCGCGCTGCGATGGTCCGACGAGGTGTTCCGCATCTTCGGATTGGAGCCTGGCGAGATCGAGGTGAGCTTCGAGGAGTTCAAGGCCCGCATCCACCCCGACGATCAGGAAACGTACGAGGCTGGGGTCGAAGATGCCCGGACCGGCGGCAACGCGTTCGACCTCGAACACCGCATCGTGCTTCCCGACGGCAGCATCCGGCACGTCCGGGAGATCGCGGAGTACGAAAGCGACGAGACCGGAGCGTTGAAGCGCATCATCGGCACGGTCCAGGACATCACCGAGATCCGCCTGGCGCAGAACGAACTGCAGGCCTCCTTGCGCGAGAAGGAAACCTTGCTGCGGGAGATCCACCACCGGGTGAAGAACAACCTGCAGATCGTCTCCAGCCTGCTCTACTTCGAGGGCCGCAAGCTCAACGATGCCGCCAGCCAGGACGTCTTCGCCGACATCCGTACGCGGCTCAATGCCATGACGACGGTGCATGAGCGGCTCTATCGCGCCGATGACCTGTCGAAGATCGAGTTCACCGACTACGCGAAGATCCTGACCAGCGACCTGGAGCGCGTGTTCCACGACCGGCACCCGAACGTGTCACTGTCGCTGACCGGTGAGCCGTTCGTGTTCACGACCGAAGGCCATGATCCTCAGCGAACTGGTGACGAACGCCTACAAGCATGCCTTTGTCGGGGACGCGCAGGGGCGGATCGCGGTTGCCTTCCACCGTCGTGGCGACGGCGTGGAGATGACCGTCGGTGACGACGGGATCGGCCTGCCTGACGATCACAATCCGGAAACGGTATCATCATTCGGCTGGCGCCTGGTGACCACATTGTGCGATCAGATCGGCGCACGCATGGACGTTGGCGACGGCCCGGGCACTCAAGTGACGGTCTACCTGCCAGAAATCCGGGAGCAGGCATGAGTACGGCACCTGCACGCATATACATTGTCGAGGACGAGGCGCTGATCGCGCTGGAGCTGGAGGATCGGCTCAAGCAACTCGGCTACGACGTTTGCGGCTCCGCCCGGCGCGGCGAGACAGCGCAGAAGGAGATCCCCGAGACCGAGCCGGACCTGGTCCTGATGGACATCCAGCTGGCCGGCGAGATGAACGGCATCGAGGTTGCCGGCGCGGTGCGCGACCGTAGCGATGCCGCCGTCATCTATCTCAGCGCCTATTCCGACGACGCCTTGGTCGAACGCGCGGTGGGTACCGATCCTTATGGCTACCTGCTCAAGCCGTTCAACGAGCGGGAACTGCACACGACGATCCAGGCGGCACTGAAGAAGCGCGCCCAGCATGTCGCGATCTCGGCAGCGAACGAACGCATCTGGGACCGCTCCATCGTGGCGATGTTCCGGGCCGATCCGGCAGGCAGCTTCCTGGCGGCAAACGATGCGGCCGTCCGCTTGCACGGATACGCGAGCGAGGAAGAGCTGCTGAGGGCCATGCGCGAGGACGCGCGAGAAATCTACGTCGACGAACAGGATCGCCGTCACATCCTGGATACGCTCGACAAGCATGGCGTCGTCCGGCAGTTCGAGACCCGCATCCATCGCCACCGGTCGGGCGAAGAGCTCTGGGTCCTGCAGGACCTGTGGTTGGTTCGCGACGACAATGACGAGCCCTTGTTCGTGGAGGGCTTCGTCGTCGACATCAGCAAGCGCAAGCACGCGGAAGAGGCGCTGCGCGAGCTGAATGCGACGCTGGAGCAGCGCGTCGCGGCGCGAACCCAGGACCTGGCGGACAGCGAGCTTCGCTTCCGGACAATCGCCAACTCGTCGCCCGCGCTCACCTTCATCACCCGCAAGGCCGACAACACGGTCCTTTTCATCAACGACGAGGTCCGGCGACGGTTCGGCAAGGATGCCGACAAGTACTTCATCGGCGCCGATGTTTCCCGCTTCTACACCGACGACACCGTTCGCCCGGCCATTATCCGGCGCCTGGAGAACGGCGAGCAGATCCGCAATCAGGAGATCTCCTCGATCGGCCCCGACGGCGCCCCCTACACCCTGCTCTGCTCGTACGCGCTGGTCACCTTCGGCGACGAGCCGTGCGTGCTGTCGACCTTCCTCGATATCACCGAAGAGAAGGCGACCCGGGAGCGGACCGACCAGTTCATGGCGGCGATCGAGCTCCTGCCTGACGGCATCGCGCTGTTCGACGCCGGGGACCGCCTCGTCGCCATGAACCGGTCCTACCGAGACTTCGATAAGCTCGACCAAGACCCGATCCAGATCGGTCAGACGTTCAGGGAGACGCTGACCGAGGTCACCGATCTGGTCGGTGTCCCGGACGGCTTCCGCGACGTCGACGCATGGATCGCCTGGCGGATGGAGCGGCACCGGCACCCGATCGAACCGTTCGAGATCCGCCGTGGACCGCGCTGGGTGCGTGTCGCGGAGCGACGGCTTCCGGAACATGGCACCGTCGTTCTGGTTTCCGACATCACCAAGCGCATCCAGGACGAGGAGAGACTCCGCGCCAGCGAGGAGCGCCTGCGACAGGCCACGCAACTGGCTGGGCTGGGCTTCTGGATCTGGGACGCCGAGACCGACCGGTGCACCTATTGCTCGGAAGAGAACGCCCGCATCCATGGCCTCACCGTCCAGGAATACATCGACAATGCGTCCGCGCTGGACGGCGAGTTCGGCATGGTCCACCCCGACGACCGCGAGACCGTGCGCGATCGTTTCCGTGCGCTGCGCGAAGGCGAGAGCTTCGACATCGAGTACCGGCTCCTGACCTCCACGGGCGACGTTCGCCACGTTCGGGAGATCGCGGTCCCGGTGCGCGACGCCGGCGGCAAAGTCGTGCGCGAGCGTGGCTCGGTGCTCGACCTCACGGACATCAAGCGAACCGAGGAGCGGTTGCGCGAAGCGCAGAAGATGGAAGCCGTCGGCCAGCTCACCGGCGGACTCGCACACGACTTCAACAACTTCATCGGCGTCGTGATCGGCAACCTCGACCTCCTTGCCGAGACGAACGCCGACGATCCGCAAGCGACGCGATACATCGATACGGCCATCAGCGCCTCGCAACGCGCCGCCGACCTGACCAAGAGCCTGCTTGCCTTTTCGCGACGCCAGCCGCTGCATCCGCGCCTCATCGACCTCAACGACCGTCTGCGCGGCGTCGGACCGCTGGTGCAACGCACGCTCGGTGGCACGATCGATCTCGTTACCAGGTACAGCGCCGACCTCTGGCTGGTCCGCATCGATGTCGCACAGTTCGACAGTTGCATCGTGAACCTCGCGAACAATGCCCACGATGCCATGCCAGACGGCGGAAGCTGGACCATCGCGACGCACAACCGGCACTTCGAGGAAGCCGACGAGAAACCTGACGACGACATCGAGCCCGGCGACTACGTGCTCGTCGAAGTGTCCGACACCGGCCACGGCATTCCCGCCGAACTGATCAGCCAGGTCTTCGAGCCGTTCTTCACCACCAAGGGCCTGGGCCACGGTACCGGGCTCGGCCTCAGCATGGTCTATGGCTTCGTCAAGCAGAGCGGCGGCCACATTCGGATCTACAGCGAAGTCGACTACGGCACCACAATCCGCATCTACCTGCCGCGCGCGGCCGAGCCGAAGACAGTGCCGCAAGCCACGACGGATCTACCGCAGGCGCTGCCCAACGGCGACGAGAGCATTCTTGTCGTCGAGGACGATGACGACATGCGCGCCACCGCCAGCGCCGGCCTGAGGTCGCTCGGCTACCGGGTGATCGAAGCCAGCGATGGCGATGAGGCGCTGGACATCGTCGAGCGGCGGGCGGCGGAGATCGATCTGCTGTTCTCCGACGTCGTGATGCCGGGTTCTCTGACGGGTTATGAACTCGCCCGCCGCGTGCGCGACCAGTACCCGAGCATCAGGGTGCTACTGACCTCCGGCTTCCCCGGCGACACGCTGCAACGTAAGGGCGCGGACCTCGGGGACATCGCACTACTCGGCAAGCCGTATCACAAGGAAGCGTTGGCGCGGAAAATACGCCAGACGCTCGACCGCTCCGCGGCTGACCTCGGGTAGCGGCGTTCGACCGCGCGTCGGACGCCTGTCTCTAGCTTGAAGCGACCGCGCGCAACGCCGGAATGACGGACGTCGCGAAGCGCTCCTGAGCGGCCTCCGCCTCACCGCCGAAATGGTCGGCGCGCGGGCCGATGATGAACATGCGGTCGATCCCGAGTT
>CAZVLI010000073.1:0-10129 GCA_964627965.1 uncultured Rhodospirillales bacterium | reverse complement strand
ATTCGTCGCGCTGCAGGTGCTGGGTCTTGGCGTCGAACACCTGCCAGGCGAACTGGCCCGGCTGGTTCAGGATCTCGCGGCCGTACTTCGCGTAGGTGTAGTTGCGGAAGTCGGCGCCCTCGTCGACGAAGCGGTCGCCGTTGGCGTTGACGATCAACGCGAAGGGATAGCTGTGCTTCTGGAAGTTGTCGCCGACCGCGAGGTCGCCGAAGGGCGGCGCGTTGCGGTCCCAGGCGACGGCGTGGCAGCCGGACCAGTTGCCCCACGGCATGGCGCCGATGTCCATCGCCATCTGCAACCCGTCGCCGGTGTTGAAGCGGGTGCCGCGCACCTTGGCCAGCTCCCAGCCCGGGCCGAGGTAGCGGGTGCGCCACTCGGCATTCGACTCGAAGCCGCCGCAGGCCAGGATCACCGCCTTGGCCTTGATCTCGCCGGTCTTGCCGTTGGCCTTCACCTTCACGCCGTGCACGCCGTCGTCGTCGGCAAGCAGACCGAGCGCGCGGCTGCCGAAGCGGACCTCGATGCCCTGCTTGGCGCAGCCCTCCTGCAGCGCCTGCACCAGGCCGGGACCGCCGCCCCAGGCCTCGACGGTCAGGCCGCCCCAGAACTTGAACTTGTTGCCGACCTTGAACGCCTGCCGGCCCCACAGCGGCATGAAGCGGACGCCCTTGGTGCGCATCCACTGCAGCGTCGACAGCGAGTTCTCGACCAGCAGTTCCACCAGTTCGGGGTCGCAGCGGTAGTCGGTCACGCGGCCCATGTCGTCGTAATACTGGTCGCGGGTGTAGGTGCCGAAGTCGGTGTTCTCGCGCTCGTCCGGGGTCAGGTCGGGCATCAGCGATACAATGTCGTCGAGGCCGTTGTAGACGGTGCGCATGGCGCCGGCGGTGAAGCGCGAGTTACCGCCGCTCTCGTCTTCCTGGGCGCGTTCCAGCACCACCACGCTGGCGCCGCTCTCGCGTGCAGACAGGGCCGCGCACATCGCGGCGTTGCCGCCGCCCACAAACACGACATCGTACTCGTTGCTCATCAGGCCTCCTCGTGCCGGATCTTTTCCAGGACCGGCAGAACGTACTGGCGGAACTGGGCGGGGTTTTCCGACATCGGGAAATGGCCCAGCTCGCGCATCATCTGGTATTCGGCGCCGGCGATGGCGGCGGCGGTGCGCTCGCTGTCGGCTGGCGTGCAGGAGAAATCATACTCGCCGGTTAGGAGGTACACCGGACAGGCCGAGGTATCAATCTGCGACACCCGGTCGCGGAAATCCGAGTCCTCGCGATAGAAGTAGAGGTCGCCCTTGAACACGCCGGGACCGCTGGTCATGTAGCCCCACAGCGTCTCCCACCGGAACTCGTCCGGGCTCTGCGGCGCCACCAGGCCGGAGATCAGCGCGGCGCAGACCTCGCCGCCGTGCACGTCCGGCCGGTGCAGCCAGGTGGTGTCGTACCAGGGTTGCTGGTGGTCGCTGCCTTCCAGGCCGATCACCGCGCGCAGTTCGTCGGCGTGGCGGCGGGCCAGTTCCAGCACGATGCGCCCGCCCATTGAGCAGCCCATGACGACGGGGTCCGCGAGTTCCATCCCGCGGCAGAAGGCCATCACTGCCTCGACGTACTTCTCGGTGGTGAGCCGATCCTCCACGACGTGCCAGCCAGGCGCAGGGGTCGACTTGCCGTGCCAGGGCAAGTCGAAGGCGAGGACGCGGTAGTGGTCGGTGACGGCGGGATCGGTCAGCAGGTGCCGGAACTGCCGCCCGTCGGCGCCGGCGGTGTGCAGGCAGACCAGCGGGATGCCCTGGCCGGCTTCCTCGAAATAGACGCGCTGGCGCTGGCCCCAGAAATCCAGCGCGACGTAGCGGCCGACGACCGGTTCAAGTTCAGGCATCTCGGCCTCGCGGCGCGGCCAGCACTTCCTTGACGTAGCGCAGGTTCGCCATCAGCGGTTCCAGATGGCCGTCGATCTTCGCCACGCCGGCCTTGGTCATGGCAAAGATGTCGTGGAAGCCCGCGACCGGCATCGGCTGCCAGAACTGGCGCCAGGCGTCGGCCGGGGCGGCGATGGAGAACTGCACCGAGCGCAGCAGCTTCGGGCCGACCTCGACGGCGGCGATGCGACCGGTTTCGACCGAAACGAAGACCGGCACCGTGCCGCAGTCGACCCGGAACGTGCCCGTGAGCCACCGACCGCGACGCACCAGCGCGGCGTCGCCGTTTACCAGATCGGGCAGGCGCTGGAAGATCGCTGCGGTGGCTTCGTCCGACACTATTTCTGGCGCCAGTTGCCGCCGGCGTCGGCGATGTACTCGCCGGGCCCGGCACGCGCCTGCAGCTTCTCGCCGACGACCTTCTCCACGGCGGCCAGCGACGTGCCGTTCTTCGCCGCGATCTGGCGGTACTGCTCGCGCCGCTTCAGGTTGATGTCGTCGACCAGCCGTTGGATCGCGGCGGGTTGGCTGCCGACCGGGGCAAGGTAGCCGTTGGGCAGTTCGCCCACCTGCCCGGCGGACTTCGCCTGGTCGAGGCTTTGCGCGGCCGCCGGCAATGCGAACAGCACCAGGCCCAGCAGCAGGACGAGACGGCGTGAAAGCGTCAGCATGGCGGCGTTTCCTAGAACAGATCGGCGTTTTTCGTCAGCAGGTCGTCGACGTCGCGCTCGATCTTCACGCGCACCTCCTGCTCGATCTTCACGTTGAGGTTGATCACGATCGGCTTGTCCGGGGCTTCCAGCTTGACCGTCGGTCCGCACGCCGCGACCAGCAGCGTGAGCGCGATCGGCCAGATGAGGCGGGTCATTCCTTGGGCTCTCCCCGTAGTTCGCGGACAATATTGTCGGGAATGCGGTAGCCGGCCAACCCTTGGCGCAGCATTTCCACGAGCGCGCCGCCGACCGCGAAGTTCAATTCGAACGGATAGCCGTCATAGAGTTCCGGGTTGGCGCCACGTACCTGGATCGCCAGATCGAGGTCGCCGGTGGTCTCGCCGTCGAGCGTGGCGATCAGCTTGTCGTAGCGGAAGTCCTTCAGCGCCTGGATCAGCATGTCGGAGCCGGCGCCGCCCTTGTCCATGATCGCCTCGGCGCCTTCGGAGACGTAGCGGATGGTGCCGCCGCCGATGCTGGCCAGTCGCGCCTCGCGGATGGTGACCGTGTCGCCGACGATCTCCACAGGAATGGTGCCACCGATCCGGCCGGTGATCTCGACATTCTCGTTGTCCATCAGCCGGGCCAGTTCCGCGAGGTCGACGTCGTCGACGCGCAAGGTTGCCGCGATGGTGTCGGCCAACGGGTCGACCACTTCGTCGGCCAGACGGATGCGTCCGCCGGCCCAGGGCCAGCCGAGCTCGTGCAGTTCGAGTTTGCCATCCGGGCGGAGCGTGAACTCGGCCTGACCATCGTTCAGCGGCAGGCCGACGTCGAGCTTGGCCAGCGTGACCTTCTGGCGCGGCGCGGTCTGCGGCGGCAGCAGGCTGGTGAAGGCGACCTTGCCGTTCAGCCCTTCCAGCACCGCCAGGGGGGTCTGCGCGGCGATGGCCGTCGCCTCGACGGTGGCATCGCTCGTCAGGTCGTCGCCGTCCCAGGCCGCCTTGGCCTGCACGTCGAGCAAACCGTCGACCGACGTGACCAGGCCACGAAGCAGGGGCAGAAGTTGCGTCGGTTGCAACGCACCCTTGGCGAAAGCGAGCGGCGGCTCGCTGGCCAGGCGGGCGTTCCCTTTGCCGGACTGGATACTGTGCTTTGCCGTGAAGACAACCGTCGCGCGCTGCTTCTGATCGGTGATGGTGCCGTTCGCGGCGATCGCTTTCTCGGCGAGCGTCGCATCGGCGGTTACGCGCAGCGGTGCGAAACGTGGCGCGGCCTTTCGGTCGGCGATGCGGCCGATGCTGAGCTTTGCCGCGCCGTCGGTGCCGGTGATCGTCGCATTGACGTCGATCTCCTCCGCCGCGATCTGAAAGGTGTCGGCGACAATGCGATGCCCGCTGCCCTGCACCGTTGCCGACATTGTCCCGCCACGTTGCCGACCGCTGATATCCAGCGCAGCGAGTTCGGCGGTGAGCGGAGTCGCGGGAGTCTCGATCCGCCACTGGCTCGGTCGCAGCCGCGCGTTCACGGTCGTATCGCCGTTCTGTCGCAGCAGCGGCAGCGTCCCGCGCGGGCAGGCACGCAACGTACCGCTGGAAATCTTGATGTCGTCGATGGCGCGTGGCGGGAGCCTCACGCTCGCGCACGCATCGAGGTATGCCTCGACCGTCGTGCCGGTGCCGGCAAGGCTGAGCGCCGCATCGATGTTGGCCATCTTCTCGACCGCGAGATCAACCTTCGCCTTGGCTTCGTAGCGGTCGGGATTCCAGGCGAGGTCGGTGGCGTCGGCCCTCAGGGCGCCGGTCTGACCGGCGGCGGCCCAGCGCGCAATGCGCATGGTCGCGGTGGGCGCCGTGATCGCGATATCGCTGCCGAGGTTCACCACGGTGTTGCGCGCGCTGGCGGCGAGACCGGTCACTGTCAGATCGGGCAGGTCGAGCTCGTCGGCGCTCAACTTCGCGTCCGGCAGACTGAGGCGCCACGCGGCGCCGTCCGGCGCCAGTGCGTAGTCCGTCTCGATCGTCGCGGTACTGGGCGATGCGGTCGCCTGGACACGCAGCGCTCCCGTCGCCTGACGCGACGCCAGGTCGACGCTGGCGAGCGGAGTCTCGGTCGGTTGCAGGATCACCGTTAGCGGTTCCGATAGCGTGCCGGTCAGTGTGGCCGGCTGTATCAGTTCCACGTCGATCAAGCCCGAAGCCGTCGTTCGGGCACGCAGCACCGCGTTTGCGGTACCGTCCGTCAGCGGCTGGATGTCGAGCTCTGCGAGAGCAATGCGGATCGTTGCTTCCGCCGGCAGGTCGGTCAGGTCGGAGATCTCGGCGAGCGGCGGGAGGGCGGCGAAGCCGTCGATCTCGATCCGGCCGCGCCCGGGCAGGTCGACGAACGGCGCAAACGATTGCAGATCCAGCGTGGCGACCAGTGCCGCCGTTGGCGCCGGGCCGGCCGCGTCTTGCAGGTCGACGCGGGCAATGAGGCGCTGGCCGCTGGTTGTCGTGGCGATATCGGCCGTGGCCGACTGTCCATCGCTGATCAGACGCACGGAGGTCTCGCCCAGAGCCAAGTCCCGCAAGCGCAGGCTGGGTAGGCTCAGCTCGGCGTTGCCCCGCGGCAGCGGCTCCTGGGCCGGATTCCACTCGAACATGGCGTTGCCGGATGCGAGTGCCGCAGCAATGTCGCCCTGACTCAGTGTGCCGCCGTCGAGCCGCAATTGGCCGGCAAGCTTGCCATCGGTGGCGCGGGTCGCACTGAGGCTCCCCTGCAGACGGTTGCCGCCGAGGCGGGCGGTGAAGCGGGACTTGACCGCCTGGCCGTCAGCGGCGGGAGCGACGGTCGCATCGCCGCTGGCCTCGACCGTTCCTTGTGGTGTGTCGACCGTGACGCGCACCTTGGTGAGCTGGACTGGCGGTAGCGGCGGCGGGTCGCCGCTACCGCCACCATCGTCTAGGCCGGCCAGCGCCGGTAAGCGGGCACCGTTCTCGTCCACGACGATGTCAGCGTCGAGCCCATCCGCCGTGATCCGGTCGATGACGCCGTGAAGCAGCTTCGCGAGGCGGTAATCGACGCGGGCGGCGGCGACCTTGATCGGCCGGTCGTCGCCGACGCGGATCGCCTCGACCGCGGCGTGGTTCAGGTCGAGTTCGGTGACGGTCAGCGCAAGCGTGATGCCCTGCGCCTGGGCCAGCGTGATGGCGACCCGCTCGGCCAGCGACAGGCGCCACAGCCAAGCGCCCGCGCCCGCCGCCAACAGCAGGACCAGAATTGCCAGCAGGACCTGGCGGCAGAAGCGCAGCACCCGGCGGGTCATAGCCCGCCAGTGTAGCCCTACTTGTGGGTGATCTTGGCCAGGGCGGCGAGGTCAGGCGTCGGGCGTGGCGGCAGGGCGCTTTCCATGGCCTTGGCCATGGCGAGCAGGCGGGCGTCCTGGCCATATCCCGCGACAAGCTGCAACCCGAACGGCGTCCCGGTCTGGTCGAGACCGGCAGGGATCGAAATCGCCGGACAGGTGGTGAGCGTGATGCCGTAGGTGCAGGCCAGCCACGAGATGTAGCTGCGCATCTTCCGGCCTTCGATCTCCTCCAGGTAGAGCTGTTCGACCGGGAAGGGCACCACGCCGACGGTCGGCGCGATCAAGAGGTCGATGTCGGCCATGAAGTCGCGGAAGCGCTGGTACAGCTTGGCTTGAAGGTTCAGCCCACGTCCGACATCGGCGGCGGACAGGGTCATGCCGTATTCGACGTTGGCCGTCACGTTCGGCCCGATCATCTCCGGTTGCGTCTGGTACCGCTCCAGGTGCGTGGCGAGGAAGGCCGCCGCGCGCACCAGCTCGAAGACCTCGTCGGAGTCCTCCAGTGGCGGGTCGACCCAGCGCAGCTCTCCCACGAGGCCTTCCAGCGGCTTGATGGCGGCCTGGAAGGTCTCCGCGACCCCCTTTTCGACGCCGGCGAAGCTCAGGTCGGTGGAGACGGCGATGCGCAGGCTGGACAGGTCCGCTTCCGGCACCGGCCAGAAGGCGGCCGGATCGTCGTTGCGGTTCAGCGGGTCGCGGTCGTCGCGGCCGAGGAAGGCGCGTAGCATGAAGGCGCAATCGTCGACCGAGCGCGCCATCGGGCCCTGAACGCTGAGCGGCGAGAAGATATCCGCGCGGGTTTCCACCGGCACCGTGCCGGGCGTGGTACGCAAGCCGACGACGCCGGAGAAGGCGGCCGGGATTCGCAGGCTGCCGCCCATGTCCGACCCGTGCGCCAGCGGGAACATGCCGGTCGCCAGCGCCACGCCGGAGCCGCCGGACGAGCCGCCGCAGATGCGCGCGGTGTCGAAGGCGTTGCGGGTCGGCCCGTAGACCTTGTTGGTGGTATTCGCGCCGGCGCCGAATTCCGGCGTGTTGGTCTTGGCCGCGATCACTGCGCCGGCCCGGCGCAGCGCGGCGACACTGACCTCGTCGGCCTCGGGCACGTTGTCGGCGAAGATCGGCGAGCCGTAGGTTGTGCGCAGTCCCTTGGTGGCGCTCAGGTCCTTGATGCCCACTGGCAGGCCGTGCAGCAGGCCCAGCTCGTCTCCATCCATCACCGCCTGTTCGGCGCGCTTCGCGGCGGTGCGGGCGCCGTCCTCGTCGATGGCGACCACCGCGTTCACGGCGGCATTGACCTCGCCGATTCGCTTCAGGCTCGCGTCGAGGAGCTCGACCGGCGAAATCTTCTTGGCCGCGATCAGGCGCCGCAGAGCCACCGCGCTCATGCTGTTGAGGTCGGACATGTCCGCTCCCGTGATTGAAGTTTCGCCGCATCATTTGTCAGCAAGCGCCGACGCGCTAGGTTAAATGCTTCTGACGGGGGTCGTGCGTCGCGTGTGAGGGGACATGCCGGGCGTATTGAACGGTCTTCGTGTTATCGAACATTCCGCTTTCGTGGCCGCGCCGTCGGCGGGGCTGACCTTGGCCCAGCTTGGCGCCGAGGTGATCCGCGTCGATCCGATCGGCGGCGCGCTGGATGCCGGCCGGTGGCCGCTGAACGCCGACGGCGTCAGCCTGTACTGGACCAGCCTGAACCGGGGCAAGCGTTCCGTGGCGCTCGACCTGCGGCGGCCGGAAGGGCGCGAGCTGCTCGCCCGGCTGATCCTGGAGGGTGAGAATGGCGGTATCTTCCTGACCAACCTGCCGGCACCCGTGGGCCTCGAGTTCGCCGAGCTGCAGGCCCGGCGCGAGGACGTGATCGTGGTCCGCCTGACCGGCAATCCCGATGGCTCGGCGGCGGTCGACTACACCGTTAACTGCGCGACCGGCCTGCCCTGGATGACCGGTCCGGCGGAGATCAGCTCGCCAGTGAACCATGTGCTGCCGGCGTGGGATCTGCTGGCCGGTGCCAGCCTGGTCAACGCGGTGCTGGCGGCGGAGCGGCAGCGGCGCCTGACAGGTGCCGGTCAGGAGGTGCGGCTGGCGCTGGCCGACGTGGCGCTGGGCGCCATTGCCAATCTCGGCTTCCTGGCCGAGGCGGAGTATGCGGTCGAACCGCGCCGCCGCGCCGGCAACGACCTCTACGGCAGTTTCGGGCGCGACTTCGCTACGTCGGACGGGCGGCGGGTGATGATCGTGGCGTTGACCCGCCGGCACTGGCGCGCGCTGGTCGAGATCGCCGGCATCTCCGAGCAGGTTGGCAAGCTGGAGGAGATGCTCGGCCTGGACCTGTCGGACGAGGGCAACCGCTACCGCGCCACCGACCAGATCGCGGCGCTGATCGCGCCCTGGTGCGCGCACCAGACCTTCGCCGAACTGTCGGAGAAGCTGGAGGCGGCGGGAATCCTGTGGGGGCCGTACCGCACGGTGCGTCAGCTCCTGGACGAGGACTGGCGCGCCTCGCCGGCCAACCCGATGTTCCAGCGCATCGAGCAGCCGGGCGTGGGCCAGGTGCTCGCGGCGCGCTCGGCGCTCGATTTCATCGGCCAGGAACGGCCGCCGGCCGAGCCGGCGCAGTCGGCGGGCGAGGACAGCCGGGCGGTGCTGGCTGACGTGCTGGGGCTGGGTGGCGCGGAGTTGGATACGCTGGCCGGCGAGGGCGTGATTCCGACCTAGCCCCAGGGGCCCTTGCGCCGGCTCACCATCGGAATGCCGGAATGGCCGCGCGGGCGGGCGCGGTCGAACAGCATCACGCCGCGCTCCTTGAAGATCGGGATCATCGCCATGCCGGCGACGAAGCCGCCGATATGCGCCCACCAGGCAACGTTGCCGCCGCCGCCCATCGCCACCTGCAGGAATTGCAGTCCGAACCAGCCGAGCAGCACGACCACGGCCGGCAACCGCATGGTCCAGAAGATGATGCCCAGCGGTATCAGCACCAGCACGCGTGCCTTCGGGTGCAGCAGCAGGTAGGCGCCGAGCACGCCGGCAATGGCACCGCTGGCGCCGATCAGCGGGGTTGTCGAGTCCAGGTCCGACAGGCTGTGGGCGCCCACCGCGACGATCCCGGAGAGCAGGTAGAAGAGGATGAAGCGGCCATGCCCCATCGCGTCCTCGACGTTGTTCCCGAAGATCCACAGGTAGAGCATGTTGCCGATCAGGTGCATGAACCCGCCGTGCAGGAACATCGACGTCACCGCGGTCATGGCGGTCGGCACCACGGCGATCTCGGGCGGCAAGGTCCGACCGTCGAACCACACCGCCGGGATGAATCCGAGGCCATAGACGAACTGCGCGTCGGCCGGCGTCGGCAGCGAGAACTGCCACAGGAAGACCAGCACGCAGATGGCGATGATCGCCACCGTGACGAAGGGGAAGCGGCGGGTCGGATTGTCGTCGTGCAGCGGGATCATGGCGGCTGTCTCAACATGTGAGACCGAGACCGGCCGAAGGCAACCATTCGGTCTGCACGCGGACAGCTTGATAAAACTTATGGCTGTTTACGACTCATTAAATACAACCTATGTCATATATTCGTGTGGCTTGGGGTTTCATCCAGTTGAGTTAATGGGGTGTGGCCACATGATGAGTGGTTCGATAGTGACCGCCGAGGATACGGCGGTAGCGGGCGACATGCCCGCCGTGACAGTGCTGACCATCCCGGTTACGGGCGATGGTCGAATAGCCGGCTGGGCGCCGGCCTTGGCGGAGCACACCGGTCTGGCGGCGACGCACGCCGTCGGAACGCCTCTTGGCAATGTCGTGAAGCCGGACTTCGCGCACCCGCCGAATGCGGCGCAAGTGACGCATTGGCGCCGGCGGTGCTGGGTCGTGGCGGCAGACGGCGTTGATCGGGCAATGGACGCGGTGCTGCTGCCGCCGCCGATGGCGGACGGACCGGCGCTGGTCCTGCTCAGCGACGCGGTGGTGCGGGCCGAGGCGGCGATGGCGAGGGTCGAGGCGCAGACCGCCAGGGTGAACCGGGCCAAGAGCGCGTTCCTGGCCAACATCAGCCACGAGGTGCGCACGCCGCTGAACGGCATCATCGGCATGGCCGACGTGCTGCTGAGCGAGGACATGCACCCGGAGCAGGCCGCTCGTCTCACGGCGATCCAGCAGTCCGGCCTGTCGCTGATGCAGTTGCTCTCGGATGCCATCGACCTG
>CAZVLI010000072.1:1581-10143 GCA_964627965.1 uncultured Rhodospirillales bacterium | reverse complement strand
TTGCGTTCATCCGGCGTCGCCGGCACCGTTTTAGGAACCGAATGCGGTATCAAACCGTCCAAGTCGTCGCATCGACAAATAGCCCGAACCAGATCGACCACAGCCCGACGGCGACGAATACAGCTGCCAGCATCCAACGCACTGTTCTTGGTGCGAGCTTGAGCCATGCGGGGACGCCGATAGCTGCCAGCACCAACAACGGCACCGAAAGGCCCAGTGCGAAGACCGCCATCGCCGTTAAGCCGATGAACGTCGCACCACTGCCCGCGGCAAGGCCGATCAAGACGACGAGGATGGGGGCGGCACAGGCAGGAATGCTCAGTCCGAACCCGATCCCCAATACCATGGAGCTGTTCGCCGCTCTACTAGCGGACGGCAGAATGGAGAAACCGTGTTGGAGGACCGCAATCCGGTTTGCCGCGTAGGCTGCTCCGAGGCCGACGTAGAGAAAGCCGAACAGCAGCCACATGACCGATTGTGCGGCAAACAATTGCTGTCCGAGCAAGGCGGCGACCGCGCCGATTCCGCCCATGACCAGTGCTCGCACCCCAATGAATGTGCCGATCGCCACCGCCTTCATTGCCGGTGCTCGATTATCGACAGACCTCAGGAAGATGAGATGAGCGCCAATGGTGCAAGGCTCGATGAAGCCGAGCAGCCCCAAGGCGAACGGCACGGTCAGGATTGCCGGAAACGCAAGTTCCATCATCCGATCTCGCTGAGAATCGGGAAGGCCTCCAGCAGCCAGAAGGCAAAGGCGGTGAGGTACCCGGTGATCATGGCGATACCCATGAGGATCATGATGGCGCCAGCGACCAATTGCAGCGTCCAACCTAGTCGGCCCAAGGAACGCAGGCGGCGCGCTACCGCATCGGTGAAGGCCGCGGTGATTAGGAAAGGGATGCCAAGGCCGAGTGAATAGATGCTCAACAGCATGATCCCGTCGGCGACGGTGGCGGTCGCGGCGCCGATTGTTAAGATCGCGGCGAGGATCGGGCCGATACATGGTGTCCAACCGAACGCGAAGGCGAGCCCAAGCAGGTACGCAGAAAGCGGACGTCCGCCGGGAAATGTCGGGTAGAAGCGACGGTCGCGCTGCATCCAACCCGGTCGCACAAGCCCGATGAGGAACAACCCGAACAGGATGACCAGCACCCCGCCGACGATGTTCAGTTCAAGGCGGTAGGCGAGCAGCAACTGACCGAGAGCTGTCGCGCTGGCTCCAAGCGCAACGAATATCGTCGAGAAACCCAGCACAAAGCAGAAGCTGAGTCCGATCGTCGGCAGCCGCGCCGCGAACGTGCCGGTGCCTTGAGGTCGTGTCGTGCTGCCAGCGACATATGAGATGTAGCCAGGCACGAGCGGCAGCACGCACGGCGACAGGAACGAGACCGCGCCGGCCAGGAAAGTTGCGGCGATGCCGACCTCAGATGCCATGAAACTTGCGCGACATCATGGCATCTCAGCGGTGCTCGCGCGCCCGCTGAACCAGCAGCCGCATCGTCGCCAGGTCCGTCGCGCCGCGTAGTATCTGGTCGCCGATCACAAAGCCCGGGGTCCCGGAAATTCGCAGCGTACGACCCAGTTCGATATTGCGTTCGATCGCTCCCTGAAAGGTTGGATCGTCCATGTCACGTCGAAGTTGCGTGACATCCAGCCCAAGCGTTTGCGCGGTACTCCAGATGGCATCGGCGTCGACCAAGCCCTTCCGCGACATCAATGCCTCGTGGAACGCGACGTAGCGACCCTGACGATGCGCCGCCAGCGCCGCGCGGGCGGCCAGAACGGAGTTCGTGCCGAGGATCGGAAACTCCTTGTATACAACACGCAACTGAGCGTCGGCGGCGATAACCTCGGTCAGCACCGATCCAACTCGGCGACAGTAGGGGCAGTTGTAGTCAAAAAATTCGACGATGGTCGTATCGCCGGCGGTGTTGCCGCCGACCGGGCTGTCCGGATCGGCATACAGCTCGTCGGCGCGCGCCGCGATCATGCCTGACGCCTCGCTTTGTGCTGCGGCCTGCCGTCGTGTCTCAAGTTCGCGGATCGCCTCTACGATGACTTCCGGGTGTTCCAGAAGGTAGCTACGCACGCGCGCTTCGAGCGCGGCCTGGCCGGGGGCCAGTTCGTCGGAAGATCTGGCATGCGGTGGACGCATTCCGGGGTCAGCGGTGAATCTGAACGCGACCGCTGCGGCGAATATCGCGCTGGTGATGCCCAACGTGATCCATTGTCGTGGTGTCATGTGCGGCACTGCCGGTGTTGTGATGCCACCAGTTGCTCACTTCCTGGTTTTGGCCGTAGAGGAACGGACCAGCACCTGCACCTCGATGACGCCGGCCCGCTCGAATGTCAGAACCAGCGTCAGTTGCTCTCCTTCCACCAGCTTCTCACGCAGGCCCATGAGCATGAGGTGCATGCCACCAGGTTTGAGGACGACTTCGCTATCGGCGCCGACTTCGAGACTAGGCACCGCACGCATGCGCATCGTGCCACCCGACGCATCCGTGGCATGGACCATCACCGACTGGGCCACCGATGAGGTGGCTCCGAGTAATCGATCCGCTGCGGAACCAGTATTCCGGATGGTCAGGTACGCGGCGCCGGGGCGCGACGCGAGGATCGATGCCCGTGCCCAGGCCTTGTCGACAATGATGGACATGTCGTCTGCAGCGTGGGCGACCTGCGGCGGCAGCAGCAGCATGATCACAAGCGATAGCAATCGCCTTTTCGTCAGCATTGACATGCTCAGTCGTCTTCGAGTCGTTGCTTGATCGCTGCAGCGATCTGCTCAGCGGAATCGCGTTTCTCGGTGAACACGGCTTCGTATCGCCCCTCCGGGTCCATGAGATAGATATAGCCGGAATGCGACATCACGTAGCCGCCCGGCGCGTGTTCGTCGTTCTGCTTGCCGTAGAAAATGCGAAACGACCTAGTAGCGGCGCGAACTTGTTCCGGGGTGCCCGTCAGACCGGTGATTTCTGGGTGAAAGGCCGAAACGTATTCTGCAAGTATCTCCGGTGTGTCACGTTCGGGATCGACGGTGATAAAAAGCGGCGCCACACGCTTGGCTTGACCACCGAGTAGGTCGAGAACCTGCGCGATCGTCGCCAATGTGGTCGGGCAGATGTCCGGGCAGTACGTGAACCCGAAGAACACCAATTGCCACCGGCCGGCGAAGGCAGCCTCACTTACCTGGTTGCCGCGATGATCGATAAGGTCAAACTCGCTCTTGACCATGGCCTGTGCAGACTGATGCGCCGTAACCTTCGCAGGCGGTCGTAACGTTCGGGAAACAACTACACCGGCTCCTGCGATCATCGCGGCGAGGACGAGCAGCCACGCGATCTTACGTATCGCGCTCAAGCGAGGTGCCCTCCACAACCCTGTCTGCAAGGCTCTGTCCAGAGGTTGATTGGTGAGGCAGACGGCGTCATGCCACTAGTCCTCCTCTTTGTGGTCGGCGATGAGCCGCGTCAGGAACAGCACCATGGCCGGTGCATCCCACTCCGCCGGCCCGACCAATCGACCGACTTCGCGCCCTTTCGGGTCGATCAGCAGGGTTGTCGGCAGGCCGAGTGCCGCCAGGTCGCGCGACGCTTTGCCCGAGGGGTCGATGAAGATCGCCAGCTTCTCGACACCGACCTCAGCGTAGAACTTGCGCACCGGCGCAACGCCAGCGCGGTCTATCGACAGCGCCACCACCTCGAATTCAGTGCCGCCAAGCTTGCCTTGTAGCCGATCGAGCGTCGGCATCTCGTGTCGGCATGGGCCGCACCATGTTGCCCACAGGTTGAGCAACACCGTACGGCCGCGAAACTCGGTAAGAGTTCGACTCGCCCCGTCGCCGTCAGCAAAGCTGACCTCCGGCAGCAGCTTCGGGACGTCATGCACGACGAAGTTTGCCGGCGGCTCGGCCGCGTGTGCAGGCAGTGCAAGGCACGCGGCGAGCCCCATCGCTGTGAGGCGCATGGTGTCACTCCATGTAGAACAGCTTGGTCTCGCCGTCGGCGAACTGGTGGATCAGAAATGGTCCACTCTTCTGCCCGCTCATGCCAGGTGAGCCTTGAGGCATGCCCGGGAGGGAGATGCCGTCGACCTCCGGTCGCTTGGACAGCAGCCGGTTCAGACTTCGTACTGGCACATGCCCCTCGACGACATATCTGTCGATTAGCGTGGTGTGACAGCCGTCCAGAGACTCAGGAACACCGTGTTTGCGCTTGATCAGCGTCAGGTCGTGCGTGGCAACGACCTCTACTTTGAACCCATTCTCACGCAGATATTCAGCGTAGGCCTCGCAGCAGCCACACTGCGGGTTCTTGTATAGCGTGGCCACCTTCTCCGCGGCCTGCGCGCCGGTCCCCGTGAGCAGCAACGTCGTAATGGCGATGATGATGAAACGCATCGTATTCTCCTTGGGGGCAATTGCGTGATCAGGTGCGGGTGGCATCGCGGGTCACGCGGATTACGCCCATCATGCCGGCGGCCTGATGCTCCAGGATGTGGCAGTGGAACATCCAGTCGCCCGGGTTATCGGCAACGAAGGCAATTTCGACCCGTTCCCGGGGTGCCATCAACACCGTGTCCTGCCACTCTCGGTGCCGTGTTGGCTTGCCATCTCGCGCTATCACCCGGAACGAATGACCGTGCAGATGGATCGGGTGATGCCACGCCGTGGCGTTGGTCATAGCGATGACGTGGCTGCGGTCCTGCCGCAAGGTCAGCATCGGATCCATGACGTGGCCTTCGGCGGCAACGCCATTGACGAACCAGATCTTGCCGCTGTGCATCATGCCCCGCATGGACATGCCGCGGCCCATGGAGCCGCCCATCTGCTGCATGACCATGCCGCCCATCATGCCGCCGTTGAACGTGACATCGTGGCGCTCAGCCTCAGCGAGGTTCGGCTCAGGCAACGAATTGGCAGGTAGATCGATCGGCCAGTCCGGGAGCCGTTCGCGCAACGTCTCATCGGCGTAGACCAGGTCGACGAGGCCGTACTCCAAACCGCGATAGAAACGGTCGGCTACGGCCGCCCGTGTGCCGGGCTTCATGGTCATGTCGAGGACGACATCGGCTCGCATTGCCGGACCCAGCACGATGACGCCGTCGTCCGGACGATGCGGTGTGACCGGCTGACCGTCCAAGGCGATGATGACTGGCGCGTGATCGGCGAAATCGAGCCCAAAGATACGGGCATTGGCGGCGTTGATCAGGCGCAGCCTGATGCGCTCGCCAGACCGAACAGTGAATTGCTCCGGCAGTTTCCCATTGATGGTCACCGTGTTGCCAACGCGGCCGTTGTGGCTCATGTCATGCCGATTGCCGAAGTCGCCGCTGATCTTTGCGGTATCGGTCAAGCGCCAGTCGTCAAGAACCCAGGTCACGTCCCGATCGACCTGGATCGGAGTCGGTTCTTCGACGATCAGCGGACCATACAGGCCGCGACCGACTTGCTCCGAACTGCGCTGATGCGGGTGGTACCAGTAGGTGCCGGCATCCGGAGCCGCGAACTCATAGACGAAGCGCTCGCCCGGCTCGATCGGTCGCTGCGTCAGGTGCGGCACGCCGTCCACGGCATTCGGCACCCGAAGACCGTGCCAATGCACTGTCGTCTCTTCATCGAGCCGGTTCTCGACGACGATACGCATTCGCTCACCCTGTCGAACGCGAATCTCCGGTCCCGGTACGCCGCCGTTGAAGCTCCAAACCCCTGTCGCAGGGAACTGGGCAGGCACGATCTGCTGCGACGTCGGCGCTGCGATAAGGTTGACGTCAATTGTGCCCGCCGCCGCTCGAGACGAGCGCACGCCGGCGGCCGCCGCCGCAGCAATCGCACCGGCACTGCCCACCAGCACCGCACGACGCGTCGGATACTTGCTTGCTAGGTTCATGTTTCCAACTTCCAGGCAAACCTCGCCTGGCTAGGCGATAGCTGCCGTGTTCAACTGAAAGAGTGTCTCGCGCTGCCCCACAACCACGCCAAACCGGGCGCGGTTCTCGGCAACGAGTTCAGGTCAGGTGCTGTCGTCTGGGGGGAGAGGGGTCGGGCCGATCACTGCGGCCATGGGCCGGCAGCGTCGTCTCCTTCGACCGCATTCGATCGCTTGCTGCGGAAGGTGTAACAGCTTGGAAGCTGAGCCCCGCAGGATTGCCGCACACTAGATGGCAGAGCGATGTCATGGCCGCATCGCCGTTGCCGCAGTCGCCGCAGTCCCCTGGTACCTCCGCGATGCTCGACTCCATCCCCAGCGCCATGTTTGCGGCTACAACGACACGTACCGTGACGCCGAACGCAAGCGCGACTATGACGCAGATAGCCAGCAGAGATCGAATAGGCGTGGTAGCCATAGCTTCAAGCTAACCGCGGAGGCACTGGAGGGCAATCACGAACATCGTCCTGACGAAGCGATCGCCCTCCCCGTTCTTCGTCTACAGGCGTGTGCCTAGTTTCACGCCAACAGTCGATTAGGCTGAGCCGTCACTTGTTTCCGCGATGCTCGCTTCGTTCCTTCTGACGGAGCTCCCGGAGTTCGCTCTTGGCGTGAGGCCCAGGCGCCGGCGACTGACGCTTCAGGTGAAGGTAGGTGTTCTTGTCGTGCACATGGCAGTCCTGGCTGTTTCCGCCGTGGGGGTTGCATGGTGCAAGCATCATGTCCTTGGTCGGAGTCTTGGGGCCGCTTGGCTGCGCCTGCGCAACTGTGACGAGAAAACCTCCCAAAGCCGCGGAGGCCACGATCGTCGAGATCATCTTGATAGCCATCGCCTGTTTTCCTTCAGAATTTGCTACTGTTTAAAGCCATGGTGCTGGTGGCTGTCGCTCGACAGATGCTCAGCATGTCGAGGCCCAGGTCAGTGAACGTGAACTCGCGCTGCCGTCGTCCAGGAGACGAAGTCCAGGTCGATCTGAAACTCATCGCCAACGCGTAGATCGCGCCTGAGCGGGTAGATCTCGTAGCGCAAATGCGAAGTGGTGAGATCGAGTGTCGAATCCGCAGGAATACTGATGGAGTCGAGCTTCACGAGTTTTCCATTGCCGACATCAGCGATT
Organism: uncultured Rhodospirillales bacterium; assembly: GCA_964627965.1. Taxonomy (GTDB): domain Bacteria; phylum Pseudomonadota; class Alphaproteobacteria; genus JAVKFY01. The sequence continues at coordinate 3,092 of CAZVLI010000072.1, read as the reverse complement.
AGCTCGGCGTGCTCGGCAACCGCGGTGGAGATGCCAAGTAAGTGCATGTCCGTGCCGCCTTCGTTGACGATCCGAAACTGAATCCTTGACCGCTCACCGACCGAACCAGACGTGGCAATCGCCTTCTCGACTAGCACGTCCGGCCCAAACTCCTGATCTACATCGCTTACAGCTGACGTAGACCAGGCGACTGCAAGCCACAGGGTGGTGGCGGTTGCGATGTTGAGTCTGCGTGTCATACGCTCCTCCTCAACTACCTGGAGAGTTGGCCGGGGCCGACCGATCCATCGCGCGGCCCCGGCCGATGCCCGCCTCAGAAGAAAAGCTTGGCGCCGAACACGACGTACACCTCCTCGGCGCCCTCGCCGTCGTCACGGGCAAGATCGGCGGTTTCGCCGTACTTTTGCTCGTAGTGCACGCCGATGTAGGGAGAGAAGGCCCGGTCGATCAGGTCGTAGCTCAAGCGCAAGCCGATCTCGGAGCTGACCAAACCGGCGCCGACACCGACCGCCTTGTCGTCGCTGGCCGCGAAGTCGACCTCCACCGTCGGCGTCAGGATCAGGCGGTTGGTGATCAGCAGCTCGTAGTCGACGTCGATCCGCGCCGACAGGTCGCCTTTCTCGGAGACGAACAAGTCGACGTCGACCTCGAACCACTGCGGCGCCAGGCCCTGTATGCCGAGCACCCCGTAGACCCGGTCCGGTCCCTTCGGCGTGTCGAAGCGCACGCCGGCCTTGGCGTCGAAGAAGTCGGCGATCATGTACTGCACGAGTAGCTGGTTCTCGAGCGTCTCGAACAAGCTCTCGTCGCGGTCGTACTCGCCTTCGCTTTGCAGGCGGAACTTCCACTCGTCGCGGCCGATGATGGCGTCGCCGTCCCAGGCCAGCAGGTCGTTGTCGTTGCTGGCGCGATACTCGAACTGTTCCAGAACGATGCCGTAGACCAGCGGCGATACTTCCTGTGCCGACGCCGGCGTCACGGCGACGGCGAGGGCGGCGGCCCCAACGAGAGACCGCCAGTCGATGCGGTATGCCATCGGCCTAGCCCTCGTCCGCGGTCGTCGATGCGGCGGCGTTCTTCGGGCCGCCCTCGACGATCACCTTGCGGAACATGCCGCTGGCCGCGTGGTAGGACAGGTGGCAGTGAAAGGCCCACTGGCCGGGCGCGTCGACCTCGGTCTCCATGTAGACGGTCGTGCCGGGCGATACGCTGACCACGTGCTTGATCGGGTTCCACTTGCCGGCGCCGACGTCGAGGATCGACCACATGCCGTGCAGGTGCATGGGGTGCGTCATCATCGTCTCATTGACGAACTTGAAGCGGACCCGCTCGCCGTACTGCAGCCGGATCGGGTCCGCGTCCTCATACTTCACGCCGTTGATCGACCAGATGTAGCGCTCCATGTTGCCGGTCAGCCGCAGTTCGATCTCGCGACCGGCCTCCCGGTGCTCGTAGAGAGGCTTCTGCGCCCGCAGGTCGGCGTAGGACAGGAACTTGCCGCCGTCGGCCGC
>CAZVLI010000072.1:0-1481 GCA_964627965.1 uncultured Rhodospirillales bacterium | reverse complement strand
CTGCCATGACCCATCGCACTGTGATCCATGGCGCCGTGGTCCATGCCTTCGTGCGCCATGCCCATGTCGGCCATGGTCAGGAGCGGCTTGCCCTCCAGCGGCGGGACCTCGGCCGTCATCCCCTCGCGCGGGGCCAGCGTGGCCCGTGCATAGCCTGAGCGACCCATCGAGGCCGCGAAGATGGTGTAGGCCTGATCCTCCTTCGGCCGGACGATCACGTCATAGGTCTCGGCCACCGCGATCCGGAACTCACTCACCTTCACCGGCTGCACGTTCATGCCATCGGCCTGCACCACCAGCATCTCAAGGCCGGGAATGCGGATGTCGAAATAGGCCATCGCCGAGGAATTGATGAACCGCAGGCGGACGCGCTCGCCAGGCTTGAACAGGCCGGTCCAGTTCTGGTCCGGCCCCTTGCCGTTGATCAGCGCGGTGAAGCCGTGCACGTCCTCGATGTCGGTCGGCATCATCCGCATCTCGCCCCAGTCGCTGCGTTCGGCCAGGGTCGCGGCCAGGCCCTTCGACGACAGGTCGGCGAAGAAGTCCGCCGCCGTGCGCTGCTTCCGGTTGTAGTAGTCCGGCATCAGCTTGAGGTTGCGCATGATGCGGTGGGCGTCGTGCGGGTGCGCGTCGGTGAGCTGGACCACGTACTCGCGGTCGAAGCGATACGGCTCGCGGCCCTTCGGCTCGATGATGATCGCGCCATAGGCCCCGTTCGGCTCCTGCAGGTCGGAATGGCTGTGGAACCAGTAGGTGCCGGACTGCACGATGGGGAAGTTGTAGGTGAAGGTCTCGCCGGGCTTGATGCCGTCGTAGCTGATGGTCGGCACGCCATCCATCTGGTAGGGCAGGATCAGGCCGTGCCAGTGGATCGAGGTGTCGACGTCGAGGTTGTTGGTGACGTTGATCGTCACCTCCTCGCCTTCCTTGAACCGCAACACCGGACCTGGCGAGGCGCCGTTGTAGCCAACGCCCTGGCGCTGGAAGTCACCGGTGTCGATCATCACGCGGTCGACGGTGAGGTCGTAGGTGCCGGCCTCGGCGGCCAGCGGGGCAACGGCCAGGGCGCACAGCGCCCCGGCCACCACCCGAAACATCGTCGGGCTCATTCTTGGTCTCCCTTGCTGTCGCCCGCCGCTACTGGAAGCGGATGTGGCCCATCATCCCGGCGTCGTAGTGGCCGGGGACGTTGCACGCGAATTCCAGCTCGGCGTCCTCGGTGAAGCTCCAGATCACCTCGCCGCTCTTGCCCGGTTCAAGCAGGACAGAGTTGGGATCGTTGTGCTCCATGGTCTTGCCGCCGCCCATGTCCATCTTCATGCGGTCGTGATGGATCTTGTCGGCCTCCAGGGCGCCATGCTCGACCATCATCATCATCTCCTTCTGATGCTCGACGTGCATGGCAGCGGTGCCAATGTTGAACTCGTGCACCAGTTCGCCCTCGTTCTTGATCACGAAGCGCACCGTCTCGCCCTTGGCGA
>CAZVLI010000071.1:0-10145 GCA_964627965.1 uncultured Rhodospirillales bacterium | reverse complement strand
CTACATCGTCAACACCTCGCGCGGCGAGGTGATCGACGAGAACGCGCTGACCCAGATGCTGATCGCCGGCGACATCGCCGGCGCCGGCCTCGACGTATTCGAGCACGAACCGGCCGTGAACCCGAAGCTGATGGCGCTCGACAACGTCGTGCTGCTGCCGCACATGGGCTCGGCCACGATCGAGGGCCGCATCGACATGGGCCAGAAGGTCGTCATCAACATCAAGACCTTCGTCGATGGCCACCGCCCGCCGGACCGCGTCCTGGAAGACGAACCAACCGCGGCCTGAGCCGCGCCGCCCAACCATTGTCACAAGCCTGCCCGCCGGATCGGCGGAGAATGCCTCTGTGCAGGCGGCCCTCGCCGCCGGACGGGGGACGGGCATGCGAAACAAGCTCAAGGCCGCAACGATGCCGGGGTTGCGCGACGAGGCCGGCTTCACGCTGATCGAATTGCTGGTGGTGATCGCGATCATTCCGGTCGGGATCTCGTTGCTGCTACCGGCGGTCCAGGTGTTTCGAGACAGCGACAGCTTCACGGCGAGTCGCGAGGCGCTGGGCAGCGCGCGGGTCGAGGTCGACTCGCACTGGACCATTGCCGGCCGCCTGCCTGCCGGTACGGGAATCGGTGATGGCTCGTCACTGGACCTGAGCCTTGGGCTTTCCAACCTGCCCGACGACTTCACGCAACGTAATCCGATCGAGATTCCGCCGTGCCCGGTGGAGCCTTGTCCCCTGTTCGCGGTGGAAGGTGAGTTCGATCGGATGATGGAACTCGACGTCGCGGACTTTGCCGACGAGACGCCCATCCAGGTGCTGATGGAGGCCACGCTGGACCTGCGGCCGTCCTCGACGCCGGGGCTGGCGGTCGCGAGCGACCTGGCACAAGCGGTCGAGGCCGATGAACTCAACCTCACGTGGACGGGTACGGCTCGGCTGATCCTGCTCTACGACGTGCCGACGCCGGGCATGCTGGTGCTGCTCGCCTTCGCGATGGCCGGGCTCGGCTTCGGCATGCGCCACCGCCCGTCACGCTGACCGCACACGAAAAAAGGCACGCGCGATTTCCGTGCATGCCTTAGCCGGGGCGGAGCTTAGGCGGAAAGAAACAGTCTGGCAACGGCCCGCGCATCGCCATAAATGAGGACCCCTTCGCGCTTGGAAAGGGGATGGCGATGATCGCTTGCGGACTGGATTTCGGCACGTCGAACTCGGCGATCGGCATCGCTCGCGATGGCAGAGCGGTGCTGGCGCCGGTCGAGGGCGGGCGGACGCTGATGCCGAGCGCCGTGTTCTTCGACAGCGAGACCGAGGGCCGGGTGCTCTACGGCAACGACGCCATCGCGGCCTATGCCGCGCAGACCGAGGGGCGACTGATGCGCGCGCTCAAGTCGATCCTGGGCTCGTCGCTGATGGATGACGATACCAGCCTGGGTCCGCGCCGGATCCGTCTGGCCAAGGTCGTCGAGATGTTCGTCGCCCACCTCAAAAAGCAGGCCGAGACCTTCGCCGGTCGGGAGATCACGCGCGTCGTCCACGGTCGGCCGGTGCGCTTCCACGACGACGACAAGATCGACGCCCGGGCCGAGGCCGTGCTGGCGGGGATCGCCCGCGCGGCCGGCTTTTGCGATGTCACCTTCGTGTACGAGCCCATCGCCGCCGTGCACCACTACGAGCAGACGGTGGACCGCGAGGAGATCGTGCTGACCGCCGACATCGGCGGCGGCACCAGCGACTTCTCCATCGTCCGTATCGGCCCGCGGCGTCGGGCGCGCGCGGAGCGCGGTGACGATGTGCTGGCGACCGCCGGCGTACGGATCGGCGGCACCGATTTCGACGCGGCGCTCAACCGTGCGGCGGCGATGCCGCTCCTCGGGCTGGGCACGCGGCTGGTCGAGAAGAACCTGCCGATGCCGCTGGCGCCCTACAACGAGCTGTCGACCTGGGCGACGATCAACTTCGCCTATACCCGCAAGAACGAACGCGAACTGGCCAAGCTGGTACCGCTGGCGTGTGAGCCGGAGAAGGTGAGGCGTCTGTTGGAACTCGTGCGGCGACGGCTGGGCCATCGCCTCGCGCTCGCGATCGAGGACGGCAAGATCGGCCTCAGTGCCGAGGACCGCGTCGCGATACCGCTGGATTTCCTGGAGGCGGGGCTTGCCGCGCCGGCGACGCGCGCCGATTTCGATGGCGCGACGGCGACGATGACCGAACGGCTGCGCGAGACTGCGCATGACTGCGTCGCCGCGTCCGGCCTCAAGCCCGACGACATCGACACCGTGTTCCTGACTGGCGGGTCGAGCCGGGTACCGGCCGTGCGCGACGCCGTGGCCCGGGCGGTACCGACGGCGCGCCTGGGCAGTGGCACCGACGATCTGCTGTCCGTTCCGCTCGGCCTGACCCAGCTCGCGGCGGCGATGGCCTGAGGCGTCTCTATCCGTACCGATGCAGGTCCGGGCCGTGGTCGCGCAGCCAGTCGCGGTGGCGGGCGTAGTCGGGTTGCAGATGCGCGACGTGGCGCCAGAAGGCGCGGGAGTGGTTCATCTCACGCAGGTGCGCGACCTCGTGCGCGGCGACGTAGTCCAGCACCGCCGGCGGCGCCAGGATCAAACGCCACGAGAAGGACAGCGCGCCGGTGCGCGAACAACTGCCCCAGCGGGTGCGCTGGTCGCGCATGGTCACGCGGCCGTGGCTGACCCCCAGCCGATCGGCATGTGCCGCGACCCGCTCGCGCAGGCGTGCGCCGGCGCGCAGCTTCAGCCAGCGCCGCACGCGCAGCGCGACGAGCGCGGCTTCCTCGGCCGGCACGTGCAACACATCGTCGGCGAGGAGTTCGCGGCGCAGGTTGTCGGTCGTGGCGATCCGGATCAGCCCGCCTTCAACCGGCACCGTCGCGCCGTCGGCGAAGGGCTGGCGCGTGCCGAGCCGGTCCAGGTGCTGGCGCAGCCAGGCGACCTGGGTTTCCGCGAAACGCAGCCCTTCGGCTAGCGCCCGTTTCGAGGGCAGCACCAGCACCGCCTGGCCCGACGCATTCTCGACCTTCAGCGAGATGCGCCGGGCGCGCCGGTTCACCCGCCAGGCAAGCTCGATTTGCTCGCCATCGGCTTGCAGCAGGTGAACCGGGCGGTTCACCGCGTCGCCTAGGCGGCTTCCGGCAGGGTCAGCCCCATCTGACGCGCCTCGGCCAGCAGCTTGGCGGTGCGCTCCGCGTCCAGCGGCAGCATCGGCGGACGCACCCGGTTCCAGGCGGCATTGCCGGTGTGGTCGGCCATGATCGCCTTCAGGCTCGGCACCGCCGGATAGGCCTGCAGCATCAGGCGCAGGCCGGTCAGGCGCTTCTGCGCCTCGTCGGTGGCCGCGCCGTCATTCTGCAACGCGCGCCAGACCTCGCCGCAGAACGGCGCGGTGGCGTTGGCGGTGGCAGAGATGCAGCCGACGCCGCCGGCGCGGACCACGTCGGTCAGGAATTCCTCGGAGCCGGCGAAGGTGCCGAAGCCCGGGATGCGCTCGCAGGTCGCCAGCATGTCGGGCAGGCGGCCGGAACTGTCCTTCACGCCGACGATGGTGTCCGGATACGCCTCGTGCAGCCGCGCGAGCAGCTCGGCGTCGATCTCCAGCCCGGTCATTTGCGGGAAGTCGTAGACGTAGATGCGCAGGCGACTGTCGCCGACGCGCTGGATGATCTCCGAGTAGCTGCCGAACAGGCCGTCGTCGCCGACGCCCTTGTAGTAGAAGGGCGGCAGCATCAGCACGTTGTGGTAGCCGGCGCCTAGGACCGCCTTGGTCAGTTCCACCGTGTCCGGGAAGGCGCAGCAGCCGGTGCCGATCATCACCGCGTTGTTGGCCAGACCCGATTCGCTGACCGCGTCGATCACCTTGCGCCGCTCGGCGACCGTGAAGGAGTTGGCCTCGCCGGTGGTGCCGAGCACGGCGACGCCGTCGCAGCCATTGGCCAGCAGCCAGCGGTAGTGCGCGATCATCGCCGGCAGGTCGGCCGATAGGTCCTCGTTCAGCGGTGTCAGCGCCGCGACCCAGGCGCCCCTCGGCTGATCAGTCATGTCCGTTCCCTCCTACAATTCCCAGTCGACCAGATAGTGTTCCAGCGGTCCGCGCGCGCGCCGTTCCGAGATCGCGCGGCCACGGATCGAGACGCCGACCTTGTGCACCTCGTCCGGATCGCCGCAGACCAGCGGATGCCACCACGGCAGATCCTCGCCCTCGGCCAGCAGCCGGTAGGCGCATGTCGTCGGCATCCAGCTCAGGTCGCCGACATTGTCCGGCGTCAGCACCACGCAGTCCGGCACCAGCCGCTTGCGCTCCTCGTAGCGCGTGCACTTGCACTGGCGCAGGTCGAGCAGCCGGCAGGCGAGGTTGGTCGGGAAGACCTCGCCGGTGTCGGCGTCCTCCAGCTTGTTCAGGCAGCACTTGCCGCATCCGTCGCAGAGCGACTCCCATTCCTGGGGCGTCATCTCCGCCAGGCTCTTCTCGCGCCAGAATTCGCTCATGACGGCGAAACCTAAAGCATTTTCCGCTCGCGCGGAATCGCACCGGCCCGCTCCCCCTCCCGGCCACCCAACGCCAGTATCCTTGTGGGTGGCCGGGAGGGGGAGAGGGCCGGTACAGACCAGGCATGAAATGCCCTGCAGGGATTCGGTCGCAGGGGCGATATGGTTGTGACCGGGAGACGCCGATGCAGATACGCCTTGCCACGCCGGCCGACGACGACGCCATCTGGGCGATCATGGCGCCGATCATCGCTGCTGGAGACACCTATGCGTTGCCACGCGACATGACGCGCGAAGCGGCGCTGGCCTACTGGCACGCCGAGGGCAACCGGGTCTACGTGGCCGAGCTCGAGGGCGCGGTGCTGGGCACCTACATGCTGCACGCGAACCAGGCTGGCGGCGGGGCGCACGTTTCCAACTGCGGCTTCATGACCGCGCCGGCGGCGGCCGGCCGCGGCGTGGCGCGGGCGATGTGTGCGCATGCGCTCGACGAGGCGCGGCGCCTCGGCTTCCGGGCGATGCAGTTCAATTTCGTGGTCTCGACCAACACGCGCGCCGTGGCGCTGTGGCAGGGCATGGGCTTCGAGATCGTCGGCACCCTGCCAGGCGCGTTCGAGCACCCGACCGAGGGCGATGTCGACGTCTACGTGATGTACCAGCGGCTCTAGCGCGGGCAGGGCGCGGGGCAGCCGACCTCGGCGTCGGTGCGGCAGTAGTTCCAGATCACCTTGGCGCTGGTGTAGCGCTCCACCGGCCACCGCAACGCGGTTTCCTCGTCATGCGGGGCGACCGTCGACTGCTTCTCCCGCTCGCGGCCGTCGTACCAGGTGGCGCAGGCGTTCACCGCGATCTCGTGACCGCACAGGTTGTGGATGCGCAAGGTGACGCTGTCGGGCGTCTCGCGCACCAATGCGTAGCGGGTGCACTCGCGCGCCTGCCAGTCGGGTTCCGGCAGCGTGGGCACCGCGGTGTCGGCGAAACGCTTCTGGCAACGGAAGAAGCCCAGGCTCTCGCCGAAGCGGAAATCCATGTCCAGGTCGTCGCAGGTCCAGCAGGCGTTGGTGAACCGGTCGATGTCGCTGTTCGACCAGGACGTGCCGGGGTCGCCGGCGATCGCCTGGCACTGGCCGTCGGTGATCACCAGTGCCCGCTCGCAGTCGGTCTGGTTCGCGGTGGTGCACTCGCGGACGTCGCCGACCTGCGCGGTCTGGGCACGCGCGGCAACGGCGGCAACCGCCAGGCAGAGACAAAGTAGAAAAAGGCGCACAGGCATGCCCACTTCTGTTCGCGCCGCACCCCCTCAGGCGACCGCATCATAGCGGACCGGGACGACGGCGTCAGCGTCCGGTCGTGGCTAGCGTGGCTGACGTTGCAGCGCTTGAAGGCGAGCGATCACCGACACGAGCTCGGCCTGTCGATTGGTGTCGGTCTTGCGGAAGATCGACTTGAGCCTCTGGCGGGCATGCTCGTGGCTGATGCCCAGTCGCTCGGCGACGTCGGCCAGCGGCTCGCCGTTGGCCAGGCCGGCGGCGATCTCCGCCTCGCGCCGTGTGAGCCCGAAGATCGTACGCAGGCCGTCGATGTCGTCCGGCGCCGGTCGCGCCAGATCGGTGATCAAGGCGATCGCCACGACATCGAGCAGCGACATGCCGGGCTGGCCGATCACTGGCAGCACCTCGACCACCAGTGGTCGACGGCCGGACGGGCGGCGCAACGGGACCAGCGGGATCGCCGGCAGTTCGCTGGGGCGTTCCGGCGCCAGCGCCTGTCGGACCGCGGCGTCGAGCGGCTCCTGGTCGCTGCGGTGCGAGGCGCGCAGTTCGTCGCCGGCGATCTCCAGTCCGTCGCCGAACGCGACCAGCCGGTTCGTCGCCAGCCGGTGACCGCGCCGGTCCAGCGTGATGGCGCCGATGCCGGAACGCGCCAGCGCTTCGAGCTGGCCCCGCATCATGTCGCCATGGGTCGCGGCCGCGGCCGCGCCGACACGTCGCAGGTGCGGCATCAGCCGTGACAGCTCGTCGACCTCGCGGTGCTCGAACGGTCCCTGGCGCAGCAGGCGCTTCAGACTGAGTGTCGCCGTGACCACGTCTTCGCGCAGAAGCCCGACCGCATGCCAGCCATAGCCGCGCGGCCGCAGGAACTCCTGGTAGTAGGGTTCGGCCGCGATCTCTTCCGGCGTGAAGTGGTCGAAGTCGGTGACCATGCCGTCGGCCAGGCTCGGCCGGACGCGGTCCTGGCGCGGGTCGGGCATGTCGCGTTCGAAGAAGTAGGCCGAGAGCTGTTCGGCGACGCTGGCCGAGCCGGCGATGGTGCCGGGCTTCGCTTCGGTGGAATGGTCGAAGACGATTGTGGCGCCCTCGGCGCCGGCGGCATGCGCGAGGTTGTCGAGCGTGGCGCCCCACCGCGTCGGATCGAACGCGGCGGCGTAGAACTCATCGACGCACTGCGCCAGATTCATCTACTCGACAATCGCCCGGATTGACAACTGACGGTAGCAGCGTGGGCAGGCCGAGGATACTCCCATGTGGGAGTATCGGCCGACCCGACGGACGCCGGCGCTGACTGGTGAGAGGGCCAGCGCCGGCGTTGCCCCCGGTCAGCCGCGCCGCCGGCGGCGTGCCGCCAGGTTGCCGAGGCCGAGCAGGAACAGGCCGATGCCGGCCGGTGCGGGCACGTCGCCGACCGACGCGGTCGAGCCCGGGAACAGGCCGGACTCGGATGTGACCGCGGCGCCGTCGAGGTCGGAGAAGCCGAAGCTGGCGGTGTTGTAGAAGTCGGACAGCGCCGAGGTGCCCTCGAAGGTCGACCCGGTGCTGGTGCCCTCCATGGCGAACAGGTACTGCCGCCCGCTGGTCAGCGTGGCGCCGTAGGTGTCGCCCCAGTCGATCTCGATGTTCGCGTCGATGCCGTCGGTCGACAGCAGGATCTCATCGTTGACCAGGGTGAGGAACTCGGCGGTCGACGGATCGAAGCTGTCGCGCGCCTCGGCGTAGTAGTCGACGTCGGCCACCTGGGAGAGCAGCACGTCGCGCGTCAGCCGGCCGTCCTCGCCGAAGACGGTGCCGACGTCGGTGACGTCGTAGATCGTGAAGTTCAGCTTCGCCAGCGCGATCGAACCGGCGGTGCGGCGCAGTACGCCGTCGAAGCCGATGTCGAAGGTCAGCGCGACGGTGCCGCCATTGTCGAAGGTCAGCACGTCGTACCAGGCGGCGAAGGCCGAGGCGATCTCACGGTCAGCGGTCTGCCCTGATGGGGCCTGGCTGGTTGCTTCGGTTCGCACGATGGCGGTCGAAAGGTCGGCGGCCGCCCGGGCGGCGCTGTTCGAGGCGGCCGCCGTCCCCGAGGCGGTGTCGCTGTCCTGCGCCGCCTGCGTCTGTGTCGCGCCGAGCTTGCCGGCCTCGACATCGGCCATGGCCCGGGCGGTGCCGGTGACGGGACCCGCGAACGCGGCTGGCGCGGCGGCCATCGTCGTGGCGATGACCAGGGCGGCGGCCAGTCGCGTCGAGGCAGTCCCGAAGGTCGTATTCATGCTTTCCCACTCCACTGCGATGGCAGGCGTGGGTGGCACTACGCAAGTCGGGTGCCAGCCTCTAAGTCACTGAAACCACTACACAAGACGTGGGAACGCGTTGCCGCTGTCGGTTCGGTCGACACTCTCGAATGGGAGGCGCGAGGCGGAAATCGGGGCGAATCCCGAAGACCCGTCCGATCGGCGGCGTCAAATCGCGCGACACTCCCTGGCGGGAGGGCGCCAACGGCTCAAGGGCTGTCGTGCGCGGTGATGAACTCGACGACGCGTGGCGCGATCTGCTCGCGCCAGCGCCGGCCGTTGAACACGCCGTAGTGGCCGACGTCGGGCTGCTCGTAGTGCCGGTGCAGGCCGGCGGGCAGGTCCTTCAGCAGGTTGTGTGCCGCCTTGGTCTGGCCGACGCCGGAGATGTCGTCCTTGCCGCCCTCGACAGTCATCAGCGCGGTGCGCGTGATCGCGGCCGGATCGACAAGTTCGCCACGATGGCGGAACTCGCCGGTGGCGAGCTGGTGCTTCTGGAACACCCGCTCGATGGTTTGCAGGTAGTACTCCGCCGGCAGGTCCATCACCGCGCGGTATTCCTGGTAGAAGGCGCGGTGCGCCGCGGCGCTGTCGCCGTCGCCCTGCACCAGGTGGAAGAAATGGCGGACGTGGGCGCTGACGTGACGGTCCAGGTTCATGCTCATGAACCCGCCGAGCTGCAGGAAGCCGGGATAGACCCGGCGCATGAAGCCCGGATACATCACCGGCACGCGGCTGATCACCGAGCGCTCGAACCACTGCAGCGAACGCGTCTTGGCCAGCTTGTTCGGCGTGGTCGGGTTGTGCCGTGTGTCGATCGGCCCGCCCATCAGCGTCATCGAGGCCGGCGCGCAGTCGTCGCCCGCCGCGTTCATCAGCGCCGTGGCGGCCAGGACCGGCACCGAGGGCTGGCAGACCGCGACGGTGTGGGTGTTCGGGCCCAGGTGGCGCAGGAACGCAATCACCAGATCGACGTAGTCGTCGAGATCGAACGCGCCCTCCGACAGGCGCACGTCCCGGGCATCGCGCCAGTCGGTGATGAAGACCTCGGCATGCGGCAGCAGCGCCTCGACGGTGCCGCGCAGCAGCGTGGCGAAGTGCCCCGACATCGGCGCGACGACGAGGATGCGCGGCTGCGCCCGGGCTTTCTCGCGCTGGAAATGCAGCAGACGGCAGAACGGCGTGTCGAGCTCGACGCGTTCGCGCACCGCGACCGAGCGGCCGTCGATGGTGGTATGTGCCAGCCCGAACTCCGGCTTCTTGTGTGCCTGCAACTGGGAGTGGATCAGCTCGCTGGCGGCCGCGAAGGCGCGGCCGTGCGGCGTGTAGGCCAGTGGGTTCAGCGGATGGCGAAAGAGATGCTGGTTGGCCTCGGCCGCGAAGCGAAGCGGCAGCGCCATGGCGCGCTGCGCCTCGTGCAACTGATACAACATACGCTGGCGTTACTCCCGTGCCCGCGCGGGCGGGCTTATCTGCCATACATTATGGCAATATTGGTTAGTGCTTCTTGAATGCAACGCAGCAACGTTGTTGCGGTTGCGAGACGAGGTCAAGCCCATAGCCGCGCCGGTCGGCGCCGCCGCGCCCGACGGGAGGCGGGCGACGGCGGCGACGTTTCCCGTCTATGCGGCCTTCAGAACCCGGTCGAGGAACCGGCCAATGGCCTCGCGCATGGCCGCATTGGCGCCGCCGACATCGCGCGATGAGCGCAGGATCTCATTGGCCGCTTCCGCGGCGGCGGCGGCCGACTGCTTGCCGCCTTCGATCTCCTCGATCACGGTGCGCGCGCTCGACGACGCGGTCGAGATGCTGGAGGCGATCTCCTGCGTTGCCGCCTGCTGCTCCTGCATGGCGTTGCTGACGACCTGGGTGTGCTCGTTCACCTGGGTGATGACCTCGGCGATCCGGCCGATGGTTGCCGCCGTCTCGTTGGTGGCGGTCTGGATGCCGTTCGCATGGTCGGCGATCTCGTCCGTTGCCTTCGCCGTCTGGCTGGCGAGGTTCTTCACCTCGGCGGCGACGACCGCGAAACCCTTCCCCATCTCGCCGGCTCGCGCGGCCTCGATGGTGGCGTTGAGCGCCAGCAGGTTG
>CAZVLI010000070.1:993-10153 GCA_964627965.1 uncultured Rhodospirillales bacterium | reverse complement strand
AGGTGCAGGAAGTCGTCGTCGTGCGTGGCAACGAGCGTCTGCGGCCTGGCCAACCCGTCAGTCAGTGAGGACAGGCCCGTGGACCTGATACGCCTTTCGATCGAACGGCCCATCGCGGTCATGGCGGCCGTGCTGATGGTGCTGATGTTCGGCGCGCTGGCGTTTACCACCATTCCGATCCAGCTCACGCCGGATGTCCGCCGCCCGGTCCTGACCGTCACCACCAACTGGCCCAGCGCCGCGCCGATCGAGGTGGAGCGCGAGATAACCAACCGGCAGGAAGAAGTCCTGAAGGGGTTGGAGGGCGTCACCGAGATGACCAGCCGCTCGGAGGACGGTCGCGCTCAGGTGACGCTGGAGTTCGACGTCGCCACCAACATGGACCGGGCCTTGCTGCTCCTGGCCAACCGGCTGGATCGAGTCTCCGGCTATCCGGCCGAGGCCGACGAGCCGGTGATCGCCACCTCCGGCACGGAAGACAACCCCATCGCGTGGTTCATCATCAAGCGCGAGAAGGGCAACGAGACGCCGATCCACACCTATCGCGACTTCATCGACGATGTCGTGCGCGACCGGATCGAACGCGTGCCGGGCGTCTCCGGCTCCAACCTCTACGGCGGCGGCGAGCGCGAGATGCGCGTCGTCGTCGATCCTGAGCGCATGGCCCAGTATGGCCTCACGGTACCCGGCGTCGTCGAGACATTGCGCGCCGCCAACGCGGCGATCTCCGGCGGCGAGGTGGACGAGGGCAAGCGGCGCTACGCGACGCGCATCGAAGGCGACTTCCAGACCCCGGAACAGGTCAAGGCGGCCAGCTTGCGGGCCTTTACGGATCCGGTTTCCGGACGCGTGGGCCGGGTCACGGTCGGCGAGATTGCCGATGTCGAGTTCGGCTACAAGGATGCAACCGCCCACATCCGCAACCTGGGCGACGCCGCCCTCGCCGTGAACGCCACCATGGAGACCGGTGCGAATGTCATCGAGGTGATGGCCGGGTTGCGCGAGGCGGTGTCGGAACTGGCCAGCGTTCAACTGCCGGCGGAGAGGCTGACCATCAAGCAGGTCTACGACGAGACCGTCTACATCGACTCCTCGATCCAGCTGGTGCAACAGAACATCGTCGTCGGCGGTGCGCTGGCGGCCTTCATCCTGATCCTGTTCCTGCGGTCGCTTCGCGCCACGCTGGTGGTGTCGCTGGCGATTCCGGTCTCGGTTATCGGTTCCTTCGTCGCCATGGCGGCATTGGGTCGCTCGTTGAACGTGATCTCGCTGGCTGGCATCGCCTTCGCGGTCGGCATGGTCGTGGACGCGGCCATTGTCGTGCTGGAGAACATCTATCGGCTGCGCGAGCAAGGCATGTCGCCACGGGAAGCGGCCTACCGCGGCGCTCGCGAGGTCTGGGGCGCGATCCTGGTCTCGGTCATGACCACGATCATGGTCTTCATCCCGATCCTGGTGATGCAGCTCGAAGTCGGCCAGCTGTTCCGCGACATCGCCGTCGCCATCGCCGTGTCGGTGCTGCTGTCGCTGGTCGTCTCGGTGACGGTGATACCGGCGCTGTCGCAACGGTTGCTGTCAGAGAACATGCGCAGCCTTACCAGCACCATCCGTTTGCCGGTCGTGGACTGGCTGGCGAACCGGTTCGTCGCGCTGGTGATGAGATTCACCCATCGGGTGGTCAAGAGCCGCGCCCTGGCGATGCTCTCCGTCGGCATCATTTGCGGTATCGCCGCGTTCGCGACGTGGCTCTACCTGCCGAAGCTCGACTACCTGCCGACCGGCAACCGGAACCTGATCTTCGGCATCATCCTGCCGCCGCCGGGTTACAACCTCGACACCACCGCCGGTATCGCCCGCGGCCTTGAGGACGAGGTGCGCCACCTGTGGGCGTCGGAAACAGGCCCCGAGGCGGAGCCCGGCACACCGCCGAAGATCGATCAGTTCTTCTTCGTCGCACTCCGCAGCATGACCTTCGTCGGCGCCAGCGCGGTGGAGCCGTCGCGCGTCGGCGAGCTGATACCGGTGCTGAGCCGCCCGATTTTCAGCGAGCCCGGCACCTTCGGTTTCATGCAGAAGCGCTCGTTGTTCGGTCGCGGCCTGGCGGGCGGCAGGGCCATCAAGTTCAACGTCTCCGGTTCGGACCTGGAGAGCATCCTGAGCGTGGCCCTCCGAGCGACCGGCTTGATCAGCCAGGCCCTGCCGCGCGAACAGGGGACACAGATCCGCCCGGTCCCAGGCCTGGAGCTGGGCGCGCCTGAAGTGCGGGTGGTGCCCGACCGGGTGCGCCTCGGCGACAATGGCGTCAGCGTGCGCGAACTGGGCCTTACCGTCGACGCCTTCAACGACGGCGTGCGCGTGGCGGAGATCACCGTCGACGGCGACCGCATCGACCTGATGCTGATGGGCGCCACAGGCAAGATCACGAACACCCAGGGCATTAGCTACCTGCCGGTGGTGACCGAGTCGGGCAAGATACTGCCCGCCAGCTCGCTCGCCGAGATCGTGATGACCGCCGGCCCGACCGAGATTCAGCATGTCGAGCGGGCCCGGACGGTCACAATCGAAGTCAGTCCGCCCGACAGCATTCCGCTCGAGGTCGCGCTCGACACGTTGCGCGACCAGGTCATGGCGCCTCTTCGCGACGGGGGGCTGCCGCCGGGCGTCAAGCTCACCTTGTCCGGCACCGCCGACAAGCTGACCCAGACGTGGGAGGCGATGGTGGTCGACCTCGTGGTCGCAGTGGTCATCGTCTACCTGGTGATGGCGGTGCTCTTCGAGAGCTTCCTCTATCCGCTCATCATCTTGTTCTCGGTGCCGCTCGCCACGGCGGGCGGGGTCGGCGGACTGGTCGTCCTGAACCAGTTCACGTTCCAGGCGTTGGACATGCTGACGCTGCTGGGCTTCGTCATCCTGATCGGCATTGTGGTCAACAACGCCATCCTGCTGGTCCACCAGACATTGTTCCTGATCCGCGAACATGGGCTCGCCGCCGCCGAGGCGATCCCATCGGCGACGCGCAACCGCATCCGGCCGATCTTCATGTCGACGCTGACCAGCGTCTTCGGAATGGTGCCGCTGGTGCTCTTCCCGGGCGCCGGGTCGGAGCTTTATCGCGGGCTCGGCTCGGTCGTGCTCGGCGGGCTGATGCTGTCGGCGGTGCTGACGCTGGCGATCATCCCGCCATTGCTGAGCCTCGCCACGGCCGTGTTGGAGCGCAACCGGGCGGGCGGCGCCGTTGCCGAGGCCAGCGCCGCGGAGTAGACATCGGCACGCGCCGATGCCGCCGCGACGCCCCTCTCAACCCGGGAAACGACCGACTCTTTGGCGCCTGCTTGACGATGAAGATCGGATGCCTTGTGGCGGCGCTGTCGTCGCATCATGGTGGCGTTGAACCATAAGGGGCGGACACATGGCGAAGCAGGCGATCCTGGTGACGTACAAGATCAAGCCCGGCAAGACGCCGGAGTTGCTGGAGAAGCTGCGGGCGCATGTGGCGCGGACCAAGGCGGAGGAGGCGGGCTGCGTGCAGTTCGACATCCTGGAGCCGGCCGAGCCCGACACCATTCACCTGCACGAGGTCTATGCCGACGAGGCGGCGCTGGCGCTGCACAACGCGTCGGAAGGGCTGGCCCGCTACAAGCGTGAGACGGACGACTTGCTGGCGGCGCGGGTGATCGTGCCGTGCGTGGTCAGGGACTAGCCGCCGCGTCTATCGCCGCCAGGTAGCCGAAGGTGAGCGCCGGGCCGAGCGTGATGCCGGGGCCGGGGTAGGCGCCGCGCATGATCGAGGCCATGTCGTTGCCGCAGGCGTAGAGGCCGGGGATCGGTTCGCCCGAGCCATCCAGCACGCGGGCGCGGGCGTCGGTGTTCAGGCCGCTGGCGGTGCCGAGGTCGGCCGGCCAGACCGCCACCGAGTAGAAGGGCGCCGTCTCGATCGGTGCCAGGCACGGGTTCGGGCTGACCGCCGGGTCGCCGAAGTGACGCTGGTAGGAGTTCGAGCCGCGGCCGAACTCGCGATCCTCACCCTTGCGCGCATCGTCGTTGAAGTGCTCGACCGTCTCCAGCAGAGCGGCGGGGTCGAGGCCCAGCTTGCTCGCCAGCCCGGCCAAGGTCGGCGCTTCGATCAGGTAACCGGCGTCCAGGTAAGGCTTGCGGTTCATCGTCATCGGCTTCACCGCGCCGAGGCCGTATTTCCATAGGAAGGTCTTGTCGCAGATCAGATGCGCCGGCACCGCGTGCCCGACATTGTCGGCGCGAAGCTGGGCGCGGACGAACTCGTGATAGGACACCGCCTCGTTGGTGAACCGGCGACCCTGGCTGTTGACCGCGATCAGGCCGGGCTTGCCGCGGTCGGTGACGGTGTGCGGGAACTTCACCTGCCGCCCGGCGCTGTTGATGAAATAGGAGACCGGCGTCCAGAAAGCGGCTTCGATGTCGCCCGGGTGGACGGTGCCGCCGGCTGTTTCGCCCAGGCGCAGGCCATCGCCGCTCGCGCCCTCGGTGACGGCGGTGACGGTGGCTTGCTCGGGCAGGAGCTCGGCGCGGCGTTCGGTGTCGTGGCTGAAGCCGCCGGTGGACAGGATAACGGCGCGGGTGGCCTCGACGACCTCGCCGTTGACGCGTACCCCTGTGATGCGGCCTTCACTTCGCTCCAAACCGTCGATGCGGCAATCGGTGCGGATCGGCACCTCGCGGTCCACCAGGGATTTCAGCAGTCGGCCGGCCAGCGCGTTGCCGAGCACCAGGTCGGTGCCGCGATGGTTGCCGGCGAGTCGCTGCATCGCATAGCTGGCGGTCAGCCGCGCGACGCGCAGGAAAGATGCCGGTGAACGGTAAACGTTGCGGAAGTGTGGCAGGTCGGGCCGCGCCACCATCATGCCGCCGAACAGCATGAACTCCGGCAATGGCGAACGCAGCAACCGGAACGACCCGCCCAGCGCGCGGGCATCGAACGGTTCCGGTTCCAGGACGCGGCCGCGCATGGTCGAGCCCGGCGCTTCCGGGTAGTAGTCGGGGTAGAGCGGCACCGGGCGCAGCTTCACCTCGCTATGGCGGTCGAGATAGGCGATGGCTTCTGGCGCCGTGGCGAGGAAGGTGGCGCGCAGATCGCGGCCGCTCTCGGTCGGAACGGTTGCGTCGAGATAGGCGGTGGCGGCCTCGGCCGTGTCATCGCCGGCGACCGACAGCGGCGCCCAGACCATGCCGCCGGAGATTGCCGTGGTGCCGCCGACGTGGGGGGTCTTCTCCAGCACGAGCGGCTTCAGGCCCTCGGCGGCCGCGACGAGTGCGGCGGTCATGCCGCCGGCGCCGGCCCCGACGACGACGACGTCGTAGCGGTCGTTCATTGGGCGAAGCCGGCGGCGTCCAGCGCCTCGATGGAGGCCGGCAGGTCGGTGTCCGGTCGGTCGGAGATGATCTCCAGCATCGCCGGTCCATCGTATCCGACCGCGTCGAGCAACGGCGGCACCGACGCGAAGTCGATGGTGCCTTCGCCGACGGCGGCGTGGCGATAGACGTCGAGGGGCGTGTCCGACAGGTGGACCAGCTTCAGCCGGTCGCGCACCCGCTCAAGTCCCGCTCCGAGATCCTCGCGCACGAAGTAGGCGTTGGCGATGTCGTAGACGACGCCGATGCGCGGATCGCCGTAGCGCTCGATCGCCGCCATCATCTGATCGGCTTGCGGCAGGAAGGCGAAAGGCATGTTCTCCACCCACAGCGCCGTACCGCACCGCTCGGCCAGCGGCGCCAGCGCGTCGAGCGCGGCGAAGAAGTGGTCGGTCATCTTGTCCTGCGCCATCGGGAACAGCGGGTTCGGCTTGCCCGGGCCAAGGACGACGCCGGGCACTTCCAGATCACCGGCGAGTCGCACGATGCCGCGCAGCACCGCCAGCGAATAGGTCCGCATCTGTGACGTGGCGCCGGCGACGTTGATGTCGACGTTCGGCATGTTGAGCGTGGTGATGCGCAGTCCGGCATCGGCCAGGAAGCGCTTGAACTGACGCCGGGCGCCAGCGTCCATGTCCGCCGGCCAGGCGTGGCCCGGATACATCATCACCTCGAAGTCGGTGTGGCCGCGCCGGGCCCAGTCTTCCAGGCAGGCCTGCGCCGTGTGGCTTTGCGTGTAGGCGTAGGTGTTGATGCCGTAGATGCTCATGCGTTCGCTCTCTTTGCGGCAAGTGTCGCGGCGATGCCGGCGCGGATGTCGAATTGCGGGTCGTAACCGAAGACCTTCGCGGCGCGACTATGGTCCAGCGCGCCCTTGCGCCAGGCCGGCAGCCCGGGCGCGAACTCGATGGTGCCAGGGCCGACGGAGATGTCCGCGCCGGGCACCAGTTCGCGAACGATGTAGACGATCTCCGCCAGCGTGACGGCCTCTCCCGACGCCATGTGGTAGGCGTCGAAGGGGTGATCGGGATGGTCCAGTGCCTGGATGATCCCGTCGACCACATCGTCGACGTAGGCATGGTCGACCAGGAAATCGGCGCCGTTCGGCAGGTGCAGCGCACGGCCTTCAGCGGCCGCATCGATCAGGATCTTCGGCACGCGTGGGCGCGGCAGTGCCGGGCCGTAGACCCAGCAGGTGCGCAGGTTTATGACTTCCAGGCCATGCTGCTGCGCGTAGCTGCGGCCAAGGTGCTCCACCGCCAGCTTGGAGATGCCGTAGGCCATGATCGGCCGTTGCGGATGGGTTTCGTCGATACGATCGGCTTCGAAGTTGCCGTAGGTCTCTTCCGAGGAGATGTGGATCATCCGGCGCACGCCGTTCAGCCGCATCGCCTCCAGCACGTTCATGCTGCCCTCGACGTTGACGCGCATGGTCAGCATCGGTGAGGCGACCGAGACCGGCACGCCGACCATGGCGGCGGCGTGGACGATGGCGTCTGGCTTGTGCTGCTGCACGGCGGCGGCGACCGCGGCCCACTCGAGGATCTCGCCGCGCACAAAGGTGACGTTGGTGAGGTCGTCGAGCTTCGGGTTCGGCTGCTGGTCGAAGGCCAGGACAGCATCGCCGCGCGCGGCCAGCGCGGCGACGAGACTAGCGCCGAGGAAACCGGCGCCGCCGGTGACGAGGACGCGCATGGTCAGGCCAATCCTCGGCAGTTCGGTTCCCGGCACGTGCAAGCTGACATGTTCCCTCCCGGCTTGTTCTTGGCCGCCAGTCTAGCCGAGAAGTGGGGTGCGAGCAGTGGGCGCGATCGTGCGCTATTCTGCCCATCGGGGCACAACGCCAACCGCAAATAACAGGAAGACGCGAATATGGCAGAAAGCAACACGCTGAACGGCGGACAGGTTATGGTCGACTATCTGGTCCGCGAGGGCGTGCCCTATGCGTTCGGCCTGTGCGGTCACGGCAATATCGGCTTCATCGACGCGCTGCACGAGCGTTCCGACGACATCAAGACGATTTCGGTCCGGCACGAGTCGGTGTCGGGCTTCATGGCCGACGTCTACTATCGCGTGACCGGTCAGCCGACGGCGACGTTCACGTCGTGCGGGCCGGGTTCGGCCAACATGCCGATCTGCCTCGGCAACGCCTTCCTCGACTCGGTACCGTTCTTCGCCATCACCGGCAACGTGCCGACTGGCCAGTTCGGGCGCGGCGCCTTTCAGGAACTCTATCGTCACGCGCCGGCCGATTTCCCCTCGACGGTGAAGGCTTACTGCAAGAGCGTGTGGCAGCCGACGCGCGGCGATCAGGTGCCGCACATGATGCGTCAGGCCTGGAAGTCGATGGTCACCGGGCGGCCCGGCCCGGTGGTGTTCGACGTGCCGTTCGACATCTTCAAGGAGGATACCGGCGGCGGGACGCCGGACCCGCAGGAGTGGACCGCCAACATCTCCTGCCGCGTCGGCGCCGACCCGGAGGGCGTGGAGAAGGCGCTCGACATGCTGCTGGCGGCGGAACGGCCGGTGATCCTGGTCGGGCAGGGCGTGAAGTACGGCGGCGCCGCGGCGGCGCTGGTCGAACTGGCCGAGAAGCTGCGCATTCCGGTGGCCTGGTCGGCCAGCGGGCAGGGCGCAATCCCGTCCGACCACGAGCTGGCGCTGGGCCTTGTGGCGCGCAATGGCCAGTATCCGTCGAATGCAGCGGCGCGGCAGGCCGACGTGCTGCTGGCGCTGGGCGTGCGCTTCGACGACCGGACGTCGAGCTCCTGGCTGCCGGGCTACTCGTTCAGCATCCCGCCGACCAGGCTGATCCACGTCGATATCGACCCGGAGGAGATCGGCCGCAACTATCCGGTCGCGCTCGGGCTGATGGCCGATGTGAAGATCTTTGTTCAACAGCTCCTGGCCGGGCTGGCGCAGCGCGGGGCGTCGCCGGACGCGTCGTCGCGGCAGGCGTGGCTGGCGAAGATCGACGGCTACCGCAAGGAATGGGATGCGGCGATCGCCGACGGCTTCGTCGACGAGTCGACGCCAATCAATCCGCAGCGCGCGGCGCGCGAGATCGATCTGGCGCTGCCCGACGACGCGATCCTCGTGTCCGACATCGGCGTGCACCACAACTGGCTGGTGCAGTTCTGCAAGCCGAAGCGACCGGACTCGCTGATCGGCTCGATGGGTTTCGGGCCGATGGGCTTCGGCGTCGCCGGCGTTCTCGGCGCCAAGCTGGGCGCGCCGGACCGGCCGTGCGTGTCGGTCTGCGGCGACGGCGCCTTCCTGATGCACGCCTCGGTGCTGGCGACGGCGGTGGAGTATTCGCTGCCGGTGGTCTGGGTGGTGTGGAACAACTACGCCTATGCGTCGATCCGCGGTCTGCAGCGCGGCTACCTGGAAGGGCGCGAGCTGGCAACGGACTTCCACCATCCCGAGACCGGCGAGCCCTACAACCCGGCCTTTGCGGAGATGGCGAAGTCGTGCGGCGTCGACGCGGTGAGCATCGACCGGCCGGGCGATCTGGGCGATGCGATCAGGCACGGTATCGCCAGCGGCAAGCCCTATCTCATCGACGCCAACATCGACGCCGACAAGAACCCCGGCGGTGCCGGTGTGTGGGAGTTGCCGGGGCTGGGCGTGAGCGCGCCGATGATCGGCGGCCGCCACGGCCAGTGAGCTAGGCGGCCTCGTCGAGCGGGACCGACCAGGCGTCGTAGCCGTAGCACCAGGCCGGGTCGGTCTCCTCGCGCATCCAGGTGTTGGCGTGCGATACCGCCTGCAC
>CAZVLI010000070.1:0-983 GCA_964627965.1 uncultured Rhodospirillales bacterium | reverse complement strand
GCGGCGCGAGCTTGGCGCGTCGCCTGGAAACGATCCAGGGCCGTCATCAGGTCCGTGTGTTCCGACAGGGAACGGGCCAGGACGACGGCGTCCTCCATCGCCATTGCCGCGCCCTGCGCCATGTAGGGCGTCATCGGGTGCGCTGCGTCGCCGATCAGGACCATGCCGTCGCCGTGCCACTGCGCCAATGGCGGCCGGTCGAGAATAGCCCAGCGGTTGACCGTGGGGCAGGCGCGCAGAACCTCGCGCACCTCGTCGTGGAAGTCGGCGAAGGCGTCGCGCACGACGTCGATGTCGCCGGTCGCCGACCAGGACTCCTTCACCCATTCGGGGTCCGGCAGACTGGTGACGAAGTAGACCTCGTCCTTCGCCGCGGTGACGTAGTAGATGACGATGTGGCGGTCGACGCCCCACCACTTCACGCACTCGCCGATGTCGTGCTTCAGCAGGCGGGCGGGGAAGGTGGCGCGATAGGCCACGCGCCCGGTCGCCTCCGGTGCTTCCGGGCCGAGCAGGCATTCGCGGATGCGCGAGTGTACGCCATCAGCGCCGATCACGAGGTCGGCCTCGGCCGACGTGCCGTCCTCGAAGGTCAGCGCCACGCCGCTGGCGACAGGCTGTGCATCGGTTAGCCGCTTGCCGAGCTGGATAACGTCTTGCGGCACCGCCGAGTGGAGGGCGCTATGCAGGTCGGCACGGTGCATCTGCAGGTAGGGCGCGCCATAGAGCGTCTCGGCTGCGTCGCCGAGCGCCAGCTCATACTTCATGGCGCCGCTATCCCACTCGCGATTAGCCCAGGTGGTGGGGCGGAACGCCGTCGCGCTCACCCGCGGCTCCAGGTCGAGACCGCGCAGCACCCGCATCGCGTTCGGGCTCATCTGGATGCCGGCGCCGAGGCGGGTGAAGGCACTCGCCTGTTCGTAGACCGTCGGCGCGAAGCCGAGCTGTCGCAAGGCGGCGGCCGCCGCAAGGCCGCCCATGCC
>CAZVLI010000069.1:0-10212 GCA_964627965.1 uncultured Rhodospirillales bacterium | reverse complement strand
TGTTCATGGCGCCATGGTGGCGCGAGTGGGCGCCGCCGTCTAGCGCCCGCGCAGCTCGTCGACGAAGGCCTTGGCGTCCTTCACCGACAGGCCATAGAGCTTGCGCGCCAGCCGCACCGCCGGCACCACCCGGCCACCCTCGGCCAGCGCCAGGATGCGTGCCTCCTGCTCGGCGCGGCCGTCCGCGACGACGGCGTCCGCGACGGGATACCAACGCGCCAGCAGTGCGAGCGCCTTCCCGAGCGGCGGCGTCACGTGGGCGACGCCGCCGTACCAGCCGAGTCGCAGGGTTCCGCCGGGCGACAGCGTCATCGGGTAATGCCGCGCCGGGTCGCGGCGGTGGCGGCTCGACGCCAGCAGTTCGTCCTCGACTTCGAGCTGCCGGCGTAGCGGCTCAAGATCGACGCCGTCGACGAACAGCACTTCCAGGTAGGAGCGGGCGGTGTAGCGCTCGGTCTGGTCCGGGGCGAAGGACCGGCGTTCGGTGTTGCCGTGGCGTAGGCCGGCGACGATGCCGCGCGGCACGAACACGACGTCGGGCGCGTCGCCGCCGAGGTCGTGAGCGCGGTGGGAGCGGAACTTCACGAACAGACCGCGGTCGTCGGCGCGCAGCGTCCAGTTACTGGCGAGCCGAGCGTCTCGCAGGCGGCGTCGGAACCGCCCGGCATAGATACCCGCCGCGACCGCCCCGGCCACGCAGCCGACGAAGAACCAGCCCGGCATCGCGTATAGGAACGGTTGCAGCGCGAGGCCGACGGTGACGACGAGGAGAACGCCGAAGCTGATCGCGGTGTCGATCCAGGCGACCTGACATTGCAGCCAGAAGCCGCGCGGCGGCGGCACCTTGTCGCTGGTCATGAGGCGAAGCTTGTCGACCATGCGTCGAGCCTAGGGCGGCGCGCGCGCTATCGAAAGGTCACCGGATTCGCGCTAGCCTGCCGGCCAAGAACCGGGAGGACGAGAACATGGCTGGCGATTTCTACGACGACCTGGAAACCCGTAGCGCGGACCAGCGCGAGGCGGACCTGATGCGCAGCTTGCGCGACACCGTGGCGCTGGCCAAGTCGAAGACGGCGTACTTCGCCGAGGCGCTGAAGGACGTCGACCCAGCCTCGCTCACCGACCGCGCCGCGCTGGCCAAGCTGCCGATAACGCGCAAGTCCGACATGCCGGCCCGGCAGGCGGCGAGCCGGCCGCTCGGCGGCATGAACGCGGTGCCGCCCGGTGAGCTCAAGCACCTGTTCGCCTCGCCTGGCGGCATCTACGAGCCCGGCGCGCACGGCAAGAACAACGGCCGCTTCGCGCGCGGCCTGTGGGCCGCCGGCGTGCGGCCGGGCGACATCGTGCACAACACCTTCTCCTACCACCTGGTGCCGGCCGGCCTGCTGGTGGAGAGTGGCGCGCACGCGGTCGGCTGTCCGGTGATCCCGGCCGGCGTCGGCAACACCGAGGTGCAGGCGCAGGTGATCAACGACCTGCGGCCGGCGGCGTATGTCGGCACGCCGTCCTTCCTGCGCATCCTGCTGGCCAAGATCAAGGAGATGGGGCTCGATCATTCCAGCCTGAAGTGCGGCCTGTGCGGCGCCGAGGCGCTGACCCCGAGCCTGCGCGCCGAGCTGGCCGAGCAGGGCGTGGAGACCTTCAACACCTACGGCACCGCGGAGCTTGGCCTGATCGCCTACGAGAGCGCCGCGCGCGAGGGCATGATCCTGGACGAGGAGATCGTCGTGGAACTGGTCGAGCCGGGCGGCACCGATCCCGTTGCCGAGGGCGAGACCGGTGAGGTCGTCGTCACCACCTTCTCGTCGACCTATCCGATGATC
Organism: uncultured Rhodospirillales bacterium; assembly: GCA_964627965.1. GTDB lineage: Bacteria > Pseudomonadota > Alphaproteobacteria > JAVKFY01. Next base: position 8,389 of record CAZVLI010000069.1, on the reverse strand, counting down.
CGGCTGGCGACTGGCGACCTGTCCGCGATCCTGCCGGGGACCAGCCCGTGCGGGCGCACCGGCACGCGGATCAAGGGCTGGATGGGGCGCGCCGACCAGACCACGAAAATCAAGGGCATGTTCGTGCACCCGGGTCAGGTCGCGGAGATCGCGCGCCGGCATCCGGAGATCAAGAAGGCGCGGCTGGTCGTCACCTCGGCCAACAATGTCGATGTGATGACGCTGCGCTGCGCCGTGGAGGGCGGCGGCGACGGGCTGCAGGCGGCCATCGCCGAAAGCCTGCAGGCGGTGACCAAGCTGCGCGGCACGGCCGAGTTCGTGGATGCCGGTGCGCTGCCCGACGACGGCAAGTTCATCGAGGACGCCCGGACCTACGAATGAGCGCGTGTCGCCTGGGCTTGCTGACGTTGGCGCTGCTGGTCGTGGCGCCGTCGCTGGTCAGCGCCCAGACCTGTGAGCGGCTGCGTGTCACCAGCCACAAGGGCGACGCGCAGCTCCAGGGCATCTACGACTTCTGCAACGAGTATCGCCAGCTCCAGGCCGAGGTGCGACGCCTGACGCAACAGGTGCAGACGTTGGAGCAGGCCCAGCGCACGGCCCAGCGCCGGCAGCAGATTGGCGGCGACGCCGTGCCGGTGGCCGAGGTCGTGCGTGACCCGAAACGCGCATCGCACGCATTCGCTGTCGGGCGCGACGCGGTGCTGCTGGCGACCGCCTACGGCGACGGCCGTGTCGCGGTGAGCCTGGACGGCGCGGCCTGCGTCAGCGCGTCGGGCAGCGCCACCTGCCAGCGGCCGTTGCCGGCCGGCAAGCACAGCGTCACCGCCGAGGGGCGCGACGTGGTGCTCAGCGTCGTGGTGGTGGTGCGCTAGCGACCCGGGACGTGCAGCAGGCGGGTGTGCTTCTTCAGCGTTCGCAGCACGGCGAAAGCCACCGCGGCGGCGGCAAAGACCATCACCCAGGCGCGATCCTCCACCAGCCACTGGCCGAACGGCTCGTGCTCGAACCACAGGTCGAGCACCGCTTCCTGCACCAGGAAGGCGGTGGCGACGGCCATCAGGCCGTTATACTCGCGGCGCAGGACGGTGCGGGCCGAGAACGGCGCGTCTGGCGCGCGCCAGCCGGTGAGCTTCGGTAGGAAGGCCGGCGTCCGCGCGACCCAGGCGGCGTAGTCGTCGCCGAACTTCCGCGCGAGATAGTGCTCCTCGGCGGCGATCACGCGCTCGATGTAGAGCCAGTAGGCGAGGCTGGCGATGGCCACGTACCACCACACCGACATCGCCATCACCACGCCGATGATGGCGACGAAGTTGCCGAGATAGAGCGGGTTCCGGACCAGCGAGTAGAGCCCGGTGGTGTTCAGCACCTCGGCGCGCTGGCCGCGGGTGTTGCGGCCCGATGTGCCGGCCGGCGCGAAGCCGACCGTGGCCCAGCGGATGGCCAGCCCCGACAGCGACAGCGCCAGGCAGGCCAGGAACCATGCCTGGTCGTAGGCGTCGCCGAAGCGGCTTTCCAGCCGTGCCGCCTCGGCCAGCGCGACCAGCGCGACCGGGGCCAGGGCCAGCGGCACGAAGCTGCGCCAGCGGAACAGCCAGTTACCATCGGCTTCGATCCGGGCGGTGAGGCGGCGGTGCGACATCGTCGTTCCAGGCATCGTTGAACGTCGGCCGATAAACCGCCGCCGGCACGGTCAGGTCAAGTTGCCAGGTTGCTGCATCGCATGCTTGAACGTCAGACCTGCCATGCGCAATGGCATCGCCGAGTGCCGCGATGCGGCGCGTGAGCCTGGTGGCTCGCCGGCGGCTACTCGCCAGCGAGTTCGTCGTCTCTGGCTTCGGCGCGCTGAAAGGCGGGGCGGGCCTTGATCCGTTCAACGTAGGCGACGAACTCGTCGCGGGGCGGGATCGCGCCGACCAGTTCCATCGCCCAGTGCAGCGCCGCGCCGACGCCGACGTCGGCGCTGGTGAACCGGTCGCCCAGCAGATACGGGCCCTGGTGCAGACCGGCGGCGAGGACGTCCATCGCGGTATCGAAATCGCCATAGCCAAGGGCCGACGCAGGGCCGCCGGTGCGTTCCAGCATCTTGTCCACGACCGCCGGCTCGATGACGCCGCTGCGGAAGAAATGCCACTTCAGATAGTCGCCACGTTGCGGATCGCCGGGCGGGACATCGAGGTTGGCGGCAGGGAAGGCCTCCGCCATGTACATCAGGACCGCGCCGAGTTCGGTGACCAGCGTCTCCTTGTGCCGCAGCGCCGGCACCTTGCCCATCGGGTTGATGGCGAGATAGGCGGGCGCGCGCGACTCGTTCTTGCTCATGCGCAGGAGATGGATGTCGTAGGGCTCGCCGATCTCTTCCAACATCCACAAGGCGGTCGACGAGCGCGACGGGGCGATGTGGTAGAGCGTCAGGTCGGTCATCCTCGTCTCCTGGGTCAATCCGTCCGTTCCAGGTTGTCGGCCAAGCGTTGCTGCAGGTCGGCGACGTCGATCTGGTGCACCGAGCCGGCGCGGGCGAGGTCGAGCGCGTGGGCGGCGGCGGCGCCCATGGCGATGCACGGGCCCATCACCCGGACCGTCGACAGCGCCGCCACGTCGGCGTCGATGCAGCGGCCGGCGGCGATCAGGTTGTCCGCGCCGTCGTGGGTCAGCGCGCGCAGCGGCACGTAGTGCAGGTGGTCGTCGCCGAACACTTCCCAGTAGGCGCCCTCGGCGCGGTCGTGCAGTTCCACCGGCCAGGAGCAGCGGAGGATCGCGTCGTCGAACTTCGTCTCGGCGCGAACTTCGTCGATGGTGAGCTGGTGGCGGCCGGCGATCCAGCGGGTCTGGCGTACGCCGAGGAGGCCATAGGAGCGGATCGCAGCGTCGGCGAAGGCAGCCGGAAACTCCGACCTCAGGAAGGCCAGCACCTTGTCGGCCTCGCGCCGGCCGGCGAGCGCGGTGCGGCTCATGGCGACGGCGTCGAGCGGGGTTTCGTGGTGGGTCATGTTGACCAGCGCGCGGCCCTTGCCCGGAAAGGCGAAGACGAAACCGTCGCGGCGGGTCAGGCCGAAGCGCTCGGCGACCTCGCCCTGGCGCGCCTCGACCGCCTCGCGGGTCGGGGCGGCGCCTTCGTTCAAGCCCTCCACGACGAACATCTGCGTGCCGTAGACCGGGCCGTCGGCCGGCTCGCGACAGTCGAGGCCGGCCTGCCACGCCAGCGCCGCGTCGCCGGAGGCGTCGACGAAACCGTCGGCGTGCAGTGCCAGCTCGCCGAAGCGGGTGGCGAGGCGTAGCGACCGGAGCCGGCGACCGTCGCGCTCGACGCTCAGCAGCATGGCGCCGAGCAGCGGCTCGATGTTCGGTTCGGCCAGGACCTTGCGCTCGATCCAGCGGCCGAGCGCGATCTCGTCGTACATCACGATGCGGGTGTTGCGCCCGAAACGGTCCGAGGTCGCGCCTTCGGCCGCAAGGTCGGCCAGGATCTCGTCGGCGATGCCGTGCGTGACCTGGTACGGGTCGGGACCGTTGGCGAACAGGCCGCAGAAGGTCCCGATCAGGGCCGCGACCGACTGACCGCCCAGGCTCGGCGCGGCGTCGATCAGCGCCACCTTGCGCCCCAGCCGCGCCGCCTCCAGTGCCGCCGAGATCCCGGCGATGCCGGCGCCGAGCACGGCAATGTCGACGTCGAGGCGGCGCGGTCCGTTGTCCGTGCGACGGACGGTGCGGGTGGCGGTCATGATCGGAGGCGAACTTGGCATGGCACGGCGTTGGTAGCAGTGCGCCCTGGTCATGTCATCCAGATACATCTGTCCCGAGCAGGCACAGCGGAGTCGTGTCAGCTCGGGACGAAAATGGACACGGAAGGGCGAATCCGGGGGCTGCCGGGTTGGCACGGGCGTTGCGTAGTAAGGCGCGAGAGCCGCTTTCGGGTTCGTCCGTTGGTTCTTAAGCGTAATGCTTTCCCTCTCTATCTAGCCGCAATGCCCTCAACCCGGTTAGATAAACTTTTCAGGGGCGCCGTAACCGGCGCCCCTTTTTTCTTTGTGGATGAAGTAGACGGTCCCGTTTTTGCCACCGGAGACTTGGTGGCATCAGCCCGGTATCTGGCATGACACTTGCTTAACCATGTCCCAGGCGGGCCAGTTCGGCGCAACTACTTGTTCTGGTCCGCATGCGTATTGCTTTCCCTGTTTATCTAACCGCAATGCCCTCAACCCGGTTAGATAATCTGAAGGGGGCGCTTCACCGGCGCCCCCTTCTTTTCTGACTTGATATATTCCTAGGAATGTTCATGTCTCCTCCACAGCGATGGGAGACGGAGCGATGACGAAAACACGACGTGACTTCATCCGCACGGTCGGCGGCGTCGGCGTGATGGCCGCGGCTGGCGGCCTGCTGACGGGCTGCGACGAGGTCGACGACGCGGTAACGGCGGCCTGGCGCGGTCCGGCGCCGAGTTCGGATCCGCGCCGGACGTTGTTGGGCTACGCCCTGCTGGCGCCGAACCCGCACAACATGCAGCCGTGGTTGGTCGACTTGCGCGAGGCCGGCACGATCACGCTCTACTGTGACCGCGACCGGCTGCTGCCAGAGACCGATCCCTACGGGCGGCAGATCATGATCGGTCACGGCACCTTCCTGGAGCAGCTCGACCTGGCGGCGTCGGCGGCGGGCATCGCCACCGAGATCGAGCTCTTCCCCGACGGCGACTACCCGGATGGCGAGATCGGCGAGGTGGCGGTGGCGCGGGTCCGACTGGCCGCCGATGCGTCCCGCAAACGCGATCCGCTGTTCGACCAGATCCTCCGCCGGCGCTCGACCAAGGAAGCGTTCGACGACCGGCCGCTGGCGACCGAGACCGCCTCGACCCTGGCCGCCGAATTCCAGGGCGAGCCGAAGCTCACGCTGGTCCGCGATGGCGACCTGCCCGCGACGCTGCGCGGCATTATCACCGAAGCCTGGGACATCGAGGCCACGACGCCGCGCACGCACCAGGAAAGCGTCGACCGCATGCGCATCGGGGCGGCGGAGATCGCCCGGCATCGCGACGGCATCGACCTCGCGGGCCCACTATTCTGGTGGGGTAAGCTCTTCGGCCTGATCAACCGCGAGACCATGGCCGACCCGACCTCCTACGCCTTCAAGTCGGGCGTGGACATGTACCACCAGATGCTGGCCGCCACGCCGGCCTTCGCCTGGCTCTCGACCCCTGGCAACGACCGTCGCACGCAGGTCGAGGCCGGACGTGCCTATGCGCGCCTGAACCTGCAGGCAGCGGCGCTGGGCGTGGCGCTGCATCCGGTCAGCCAGGTGCTGCAGGAATATCCGGAGATGGCGGCGCTCCAGGGCCGGTTCCTGGAAGCCGTTGGCGAGCAGGGGCGCACGGTGCAGATGCTGGTGCGGCTCGGCTATGCTGAAACGCCGAAGCCGTCGCCGCGGCGCCGGCTGGACGACATCGTCATGGCCTGAGGACATCCATGGACGGCCCCGACCCGCGCTGGCGGGCGACCAACTGGATCATGATCTGCGCGCAGCTCATCGGGACGCGCGGCCGGCACCTGCTGGCCGCCGCCGACCTGCCGCCGCCGCAGTTCGTGATGCTGAACCACTTCAGCCATCACCCAGAGCGCGAGCAGCGCGTCGCCGACATCGCGGCGGCCTTCGAGGTGAACCAGCCTGCGGTGACCAAGACGCTGCAGAAGCTGGTCGCGAAGGGCTTCATGGAGGTGCGGGCCGGCGAGCGCGACAAGCGCGAGCGCTACCACAAGGTCACACCGGCGGGCCTCGCCGCGCACGCCAAGGCGCGGGCGCTGTTCGGCCCGGACCTGGCGACGGTGTTCGACGGCTGGAGCGAGGTGGAGCTGGCCGAACTCAACCGTCTGCTCGACAAGCTCAAGGTCTACCTCGACGAGAACCGCACCGTCGGCGGCGACAGCGAGATCGGCTTCGACAATGCCCTGAGCCTCGGCCGGAAGGGCGAGTAGGCGACGACGTACGTAGCCTTGCGCGCGGGCGGCGGCGGAGGGACGTGGATGCCCCGAACAAGTCGGGGCATGACGGCAAATCTGATGACCATGGAACCTTCGTCATGCCCGGGCTTGTCCCGGGTATCCGCGCCTCGATGCCGTCAACGCCGATGGAAGACGAACGTGCGGTTTCGGCGGGCTACTGCATCGCCTTGACGCGGTCGAGTTCGCTGCGAAGGCGGGCGTAGTCGGGCGAGTTGGGGTCCATGCTGGCAAGCAGCTTTTCCCAGTAGCCGACGGCCTGTTCGACATTGCCGGCCTTGGCGGCGCCGACGCCGGCCTGGTAGAGCGCGTTGCTGTTGCCGGGATCGAGCTCGGCCGCCTTGCCGTAGGCCTCGGCCGACTTGGCGTTCTCGCCGAGCACCGAGTAGGCGCGCCCCAGGCGCAGCCAGCCTTGCGGGTCGTTCGGCTCTTCCTCCAGGCGATCGGCGAGGCGTTGCACCATCGAACGGATGAAGGCCTGCCGGTCCTCGTTCGACATGTCCTGCGCCGCCTTCACGTCGTCGGCGGTCGGGCCGGGAATGGCGGTGGCGACCTGCGATGGCGGCGCGGCGGGGGGCGCCGCGTCGGCCTTGAAGGCGTCGGGCAGCTCGGCGTCGACGTCGATGTTCAGCGCCTGGCCGATCTGCAGCAGGCGCTGCTTCAGCGGTTCGATCCACGGCGCACCGGCCGGCGTGTCGCGAGCGAGGTCGAGCCAGGCGCGATACGCCGCCTGCGGGTTGTCGTCCTGCAACAGCTTCAGGCCGAGATAGTAGCGGGCGCCGGCATGGCCCGGTTCCTTCAGCCGCAGGTCGGTCAGCACCTGCACCGCGACCGGCGTCACCATGCCCTCGGCGGCGAAGACCAGGGCCTCGGCATAGGCCATCATGAGGCCGGAACCGGGATCGCCCAGTTCGATGGCGCGGCGATAGGCTTCGGCGGCCTGCGGGAACCGGCCGAGTTCCCAGTTGGTGCGACCGAGCAGCGACCAGCCCTGCTTGTCGTTCGGTTCGTTCGCAAGCCGCGCCTCGAGCTTCTCGGCCATCGAGGCGATGTCGTTCAGTTCCGGATCGCCGCCGGCGGCCGTCTGTGTCGCCGGTGGCGGCGCCTGGATGTTGCGGGCGGCGAGCGGTTGGTCCGGCTCCCACGGGCGGCCGAGGTCGGCATAGATCAGCGCGGCCACGGCTGGCACCGCCACGGCCAGGACGCCGGCCACGGCGACGCGCCAGCCGGTGTCGCCGGTCTTCTGCGTCGGCTCGTCGGCGGTGCGCAGGATGCGGCGCTGGATCTCGCGGGTGGCTGCCTCCGCCTCCGCCTCGGAGATCACGCCGCGCTCGGCATCGGCGCGAACCTCGTCCAGCTGGTCGCGGTAGACCGCGATGTCGTGCGCCTGCCGCGAGGCCGGGTTACGGATCTGGCGCAGCAAGGGCAGCAGCAGACCGGCCATGACCACCAGCGTCATGACGCCAAGCGCCAGCCACAGCATCATGGCTGGCCGTCCTGCTCCAGCAGGCGGGCGAGGCGCGCTTGCTCGTCGGCACTGAGTTCGCCGGCGGCCGGTTCGGGCCGGGTCGCCTGACGGCGCAGCCACAGCCGTGTGCCGATGCCGGCGACGACCAGCAGCAGCGCCGGGCCGAGCCATAGCGCCCAGGTCTTCAGCTTGAATGGCGGATCGAGCAGCACCCAGTCGCCGTAGCGGTCGACCAGGTAGGTCAACACCTGCTTGTCGGTGTCGCCGGCGGCGATACGCTCGCGCACGATGGCACGGAGGTCGCTCGCCAGCGGCGCGTTGGATTCGCTGATCGCCTGGTTCTGGCAGACGAGACAGCGGACTTCCTTGTTCAGCTCGATGGCGCGCGCTTCCATCGCCGGATCCTCGAGCGGCTTGTCGATCGCCAGGGCCGGGCCGGCGAGCAGCGCCAGCAGAAGGACGAGACGGGTCAGCATCCGACCGGCTTGCCCGCGCGGGCGGCCTCGACCGCCGGCATGATCTTCTCTTCCAGGTCTTCCGGCATGATCGGTCCGATGTGCTTGCACACGATCTGGCCGTCGCCGCTGACCACGAAGGTCTCGGGTACGCCGTAGACGCCCCAGTCGATGCCGACGCGGCCGTCGCGGTCGGAGCCGACGCGGGCGTAAGGATCGCCGAACTTGCGCAGCCAGCCGAGCGCGGCGCCGGGGTCGTCCTTGTAGTTCAGGCCGTGCACCGGTACCTGGCCGGACGCGGCGAGGTCCATCAGCAGTGGATGCTCGACCCGGCAGGCGACGCACCAGGAGGCGAAGACGTTGACCAGGCTGACCTCGCCGCTGGCCAGGTCTGCGCTGGCCAGGCCGGGCTGGCCGCGGCCTTCCACGGGCGGCAGGTCGAAGGTCGGCACCGGCTTGTCGATCAGCGCGGAGGG